>NZ_JBRRCG010000006.1:0-191600 GCF_056757995.1 Stenotrophomonas sp. STEN147 | reverse complement strand
CTCGCGCCCCGCCCCCCGCCCCCCCCCCCCCCCCCCCCCCCCCCCCCCCCCCCCCCCCCCCCCCCCGGCCCCTGACAGTTTCCTGCGGGGTCCGCCACGGAATGGAAGAAGAAAATCAAAGGCAACAGCGGCTCGCGCGCTGCGCTTGCCCGGCCCTGCAGAATCCAAAAAACCAAAGAGGGACGCGGCAAAGCCGCGTCCCTCCTTCACATTCCGTCCCGACAACAAATGCTCTTCGATCCATCACCGGGACGCTGCCAGAGGTGGGGCGGGCTGGGTTCGCGGGGGTGTCAGCCGCATGGATGCGGCTGCCAAGCCTCCACGGACGGATTCACGGCGTCCCCCGCGAATCCAACCCGCCCCGCCAAACACTGCAGAAACCCAGAGCCGCCTTTGACGTTGCTGTTGCTGTTGCCTTGGCAGTACACGCCTGCCGCAGGCAGCGCCCGCGGCCGCCGCCGCAAAGGAAGCCCCTTAAATCTTCTTCGCCAGCGCCTCGGCCAGACCGGTGTAGCTGCCCGGGGTCATCTCCAGCAGCCGCTGCTTCGCATCCGCCGGCAGCTCCAGCCCCTGTACGAACGCCCGCATCGACTCGGCGGTGATGCCCTGGCCCCGGGTCAGTGCCTTCAGCTGCTCGTACGGGTTCGGCAGGCCGTGGCGGCGCATCACCGTCTGCACCGCTTCGGCCAGCACTTCCCAGGCCGCATCCAGATCGGCGTCCAGGCGCTGCGGATTCACCTCCAGCTTGCCCAGTCCCTTGGCCAGCGAGTCCAGCGCCACCTGGCTGTGGCCGAAGGCGGTACCCAGCGCCCGCAGCACGGTGGAATCGGTCAGGTCGCGCTGCCAGCGGCTGATCGGCAGCTTCGCGCTGAAGTGCTCGAACAGCGCGTTGGCGATGCCGAAGTTGCCTTCGGCATTTTCGAAATCGATCGGGTTGACCTTGTGCGGCATGGTCGACGAGCCGACTTCGCCTTCCTTCAGGCGCTGCTTGAAGTAGCCCAGCGAGATGTAGCCCCAGATGTCGCGGGCCAGGTCGATCAGGATGATGTTGGCGCGGCGGGCGGCATCGCCGATTTCGGCGACGTTGTCGTGCGGCTCGATCTGCGTGGTGTACGGGTTGAACACCAGGCCCAGCCCGGTCACGAAGCGTTCGGCGAAGGCCGGCCAGTCCACGTCCGGGTAGCTGGCGACGTGCGCGTTGTAGTTGCCGACCGCACCGTTGATCTTGCCGGTCAGCTCGACCGCGGCGATCTGGCGGCGCTGACGCTCCAGGCGCGCCACCACGTTCGCCAGCTCCTTGCCCAGGGTGGTCGGCGAAGCGGTCTGGCCGTGCGTGCGCGACAGCATCGGCTGCGCGGCCTGGGCGTGGGCCAGGCCGCGCAGGGTGGCGGCGATGCCGTCGAGCGTCGGCAGCAGCACCTCGCGGCGCGCCTGCTCGAGCATCAGGCCGTAGCTGAGGTTGTTGATGTCCTCGCTGGTGCAGGCGAAATGCACGAACTCCAGTGCCGGCGCCAGCTCGGCGTCGTCCTTCAGCTGCTCCTTGATGAAGTACTCCACCGCCTTGACGTCATGGTTGGTGGTGCGCTCGATCTCCTTCACCCGGGCGGCATGGGTGGGGCTGAAACCGCTGGCCAGCGCGCGCAGACGGGCGGTGGCGGCTTCGGAGAACGCCGCAAGCTCGACGATGCCCGGCTCGGCGGCCAGCGCCAGCAGCCACTCCACCTCGACCGTGACGCGGGCCTTGATCAGGCCGTACTCGGAGAAGATCGGGCGCAGGGCATCGACCTTGCCGGCGTAGCGGCCATCGAGCGGGGACAGGGCGAGCAGGGCGGAATCGGACATGTCGGCAGGGCGGGAGCGAGCGGCGGGGCCGATATTCTACGACGCGTGGCCTTCGCATGCTTGGTAGCGCCGGGCCATGCCCGGCGGATGGCGGCCGCGCTGCGCGCTCGCCGGGCACGGCCCGGCGCTACCCGTGTAAACGGCCCTGCGGATGAAACGATCTGGCCCGTCCTCGTCATCCCACGTTGCAGGCAAGGGAGTATCGTTGGCGCCGCCGCCAGCCCGGGAAGCGACACCCTGCCAGCCGCCGCTTCCCTTTCCCCAACTGAAGTAGTGCGGAGTCGATGCAATGAGCAAAGCTGCAAGCAAGGGTGCCTCCCAGGCGTTCCGGATTGAACACGACAGCATGGGCGAGCTGCAGGTGCCTGCCGACGCCCTGTGGGGCGCGCAAACCCAGCGCGCCGTGCAGAATTTCCCGGTGTCGGGCCAGCGCATGCCGCGCGGGTTCATCCGTGCGCTGGGTCTGGTCAAGGGTGCCGCTGCCGGCGTCAACGCCGAACTGGGCCACCTGCCCAGGAACGTGGCCAAGGCGATCCAGGCCGCCGCCGCGGAAGTGGCGGCGGGTGACTGGGACGCGCATTTCCCCATCGATGTCTACCAGACCGGTTCGGGCACGTCCTCGAACATGAATGCCAACGAGGTCATCGCGACCCTCGCCAACCGCGCCGGCAAGGCCGGCAAGACCACGGTCCATCCCAACGACCACGTCAACCAGGGGCAGAGCTCCAATGACGTGATCCCGACCGCGCTGCGCGTCTCGGCGGTGCTGGCGGCGCACGAACAGCTGCTGCCCGCGCTGGCGCATCTGCGCAGGACCATCGACAGGAAGGGCCGCAGCCTGCGCAAGGTGGTCAAGACCGGCCGTACCCACCTGATGGACGCCATGCCGCTGACCTTCGAGCAGGAGTTCGGTGCCTGGTCGGCACAGCTGGCATCGGCACAGGCGCGCATCGAGGACAGCCTCAAGCGCGTCCGCCGGCTGCCGCTGGGCGGCACCGCCATCGGTACCGGCATCAATGCCGATCCGCGTTTCGGCGCTCAGGTGGCCAAGGCCCTCAAGCAGCACTCGGGCTTCAAGTTCGACAGTGCCGACAACAAGTTTGAAGGCCTGGCCGCGCAGGACGATGCGGTGGAGCTGTCCGGCCAGCTCAATGCGCTGGCGGTGGCGCTGATCAAGATCGCCAACGATCTGCGCTGGATGAATGCCGGGCCGCTGGCGGGGCTGGGCGAGATCGAACTGCCGGCCCTGCAGCCGGGCAGCTCGATCATGCCGGGCAAGGTCAATCCGGTGATTCCGGAGGCGACGGTGATGGCCTGCGCGCAGGTGATCGGTCACCACACGGCGATCACGGTGGCCGGGCAGACCGGCAATTTCCAGCTCAATGTGACCCTGCCGCTGATCGCGGTGAACCTGCTCGAAGGCATCGGCCTGCTGGCCAACGTGTCGACGCTGCTGGCCGACAGCGCCATCGCAGGCCTGAAGGTGCGCGAGGATCGCGTGGCGGAGGCGCTGGCGCGCAACCCGATCCTGGTCACTGCGCTGAACCCGATCATCGGCTATGAGAAGGCCGCGGCAATCGCCAAGCGCGCCTACAAGGAACAGCGGCCGGTGCTGGAGGTGGCGCTGGAGGACAGCGGTCTGGGCGAAGCGGAACTGCGGCGCCTGCTGGATCCGACGGCGCTGACCGCTGGCGGCATCCATGCGGGAGGCGGTGGCGGCGGTTGATCTGCCGAGCAGGCTTGCCGGGCCAATGAGAAACGCCGCCCTCGGGCGGCGTTTGCGTTCAGCGACGGTCGGCGACGATGTTGCCGAAGGTCTCGGTGTAGTCCTTGAACTCGGGGATGCGCTGGATCAGGTCGCCTGGAATGACGTCCATGCCCTCCGGTGGCTGGATCTTCACCGGCTGCATGTTCGGATCGGCGGGGGCGGCCACCAGCGTGTTCTGGCGCAGTACCTGCAGCTTGCCGAACATCGTCTGCAGCATCTGTTTCTGCGCATCGTCCAGCGGAATCTGGATCTCGTCCATCTTCATCGTGCCGTCGGCCAGGATGATGATGTTCGGTGCCGGTGGACGGCGCACGGTCACCATGCCTTCGCTGACGGAAATCTTGGGCTTGCCACGCTCTGCGCGGTGGTTGCGGTAATCCTGGTCGCAGCCGGCCAGGCCCAGGCAGAACAGGGCAGCCAGCAGCAGAAACAGCTTCTTCATGACGATTCGATCGGGGGCATCCGGGGTGCCCATTGTAAGCCCGGTACCGGCAGCGGAGGCCCGCTGCCGGCCGGGTGCGCTGAAGTGTCTCAGTTGGAGAAGGTGACCGAGCCGTCCTTCCCGCAGTCGTCGACGTCGCTTTGGTCCATGCTGGCGTAGGGCTTGAAGGCAGGCAGTTCGCGGGCAAGCGCCTGCTGGCTGGCCAGCATCGCCGGCAGCCGGTCGCAGATGCGCTTGGCCTGCGCTTCGATCTTGGCGGCCTCGGCGTTGATCCGCTTCTCCACGCCTTCGCTGTCACCGCTGAAGATGCCCTTGAGCGCTTCACCGGCAGCGCTGGCACCGAGCTTGGCACCGGCCAGGCCGACATTCATGCCGTCCGTCGCGATGGCGACCACGTGACCGCGGTACTCCAGCAGCTGGCGGCGCTGCGCGTCGTTGGTCGGCACATCCTTGCCGCCGATCAGCAGCTGTCCGTCCGGCGTGATCTCCGCGCGCGGCTGATTGTCGGCGGAGATCTTGATGTTGCCCTCAGTGATCTCCCTGCGGGCCTCATCCATGGCTTCCTGGACTTTCTTGCCAACGCCGCTGGAGGTTTCGGCGACGCTCTTGCCGACACTGGTGTCGGGTGCGGAAGACGTGCCACCGCAGGCGATCAGCGGCAGGCACAGCAGGGTGGCAGGCAGCAGGCGCATCAGGTTCATGGCATTCCCCTCGAATCGGTGGGTTGGGATTTACTTGTTGCGGGGCAGGGTGACCCTGCCGCTGACATTGCGGTGCACGACGTCGCCGCTGCCGCTGTGATCGACGGTCAGGTTGCCGCGCACCCCATCGACGTCGACGTCGCCGGAGCCATGGCTGCGCACGTGCACATCGCCGCCGATGTCACCCAGGTCGATGCCCCCCGAGCCCACCACGCCGATCTGGACGCTGCCCTGCACGCGCTTGAAGTCGACGTCGCCCGATCCGACCGTGTCCAGGCGTGCGTTGCCACGCACGTCGCTGATCGTGAGGTCGCCGGAGCCGACCGTGCCGACGATCGCGTCGCCCCCGATGTTGCGTGCCTTGACGTCACCCGAGCCGAGCGACAGCAGGTTCAGTGCGCTGCCACCGTCGATCTCCAGGTCGCCGGAGCCGACGGAGGCATGGATGGTGCCGCGGGTGCCGCGCGCAACGGCGTCGCCGGAGCCGACATCCACGCTCAGTGACTGCGCGTTGTCGATGCTGGCATCGCCGGAGCCGACCTTGAACTGCAGCGGCAGGTTGTCCGGCACGCTGCCGCGGATGTCCAGCCAGGCGTAGAAGTTGCCCAGGTTCAGGCCGGCACGGCTTGCGCGGCGCAGGCTGACCACCAGCTTGTCGCCTTCCCGGCGCTGGTCCAGCACCAGCTGGTCCAGCAGATCCTGGCTGGACGCGCAGGCACGGCCGTCGAGCTGACCGCCTCCACTGCGGGCGGTCACCTTCAGATCGAACTGGTTCACCTCGAACACCACTGCCTTGGCACCGGCCACGTCCAGCTTCAACGTGCGTGCAGCGGTGAACTTGCAGTTGGGTGCATCGGCGGCCAGGGCCGACAGCGGCATCAGCAACAACGCGGTACAGGCGAGCAGGGAACGCATGGGTGGTGGCTCCGGTAAGGGCTCAGATTTCGCCGGCGCGGCGGCGCAGGCGGATGGCAAGGAAGATGAAAAGCGCGCCGAACGCAGCGCCGATCCACAGTCCCGGCATCGCCAGCGACTTCAGCTGCGCGACCGGGCCCATCAGCGCGGTGACCGATTCCAGGTCCGCACGCGAGTCCTGCAGGCCGGTGCGGTAGATCAGGTCCATGCCGGGTACGCCACTGAGCAGCAGGCGACCGACGACGTTCTGCCAGAACCAGCCGCTGGTGAGCCCGAACAGGGTCATGACCTTGGTGGTGGAGACGATGATCCCGGCGAACAGCGGCAGCATCACCGCCCACAGGAAGGGCTTGGACTTGGCCCAGGCCGAGCACAGCAGCAGCCAGCCGGCGGTCGGCAGCGCCCACAGGACGTAGACCGGAATCCAGGACAGGTGGCCGGCGGCCAAGGTCAGCGGGCTGGCCGGTCCCCAAATCAGGTTCATCGGGCTGCCACCGTGCAGCGCGGCCACCAGGCTGATGATGGCGAGGAAACCGAACATGGTCAGGATGCCGGCGACCACTGCGATCAGCGGGGCGATCACCAGCGCGCTGATCGCCTTGGAAAGCACGGTCTGGGTATCGGACAGCGGCAGCGATTTCCAGAACAGGATGCTGCGGTCGCGGCGGTCGTCATACAGCGCGCCAAGGCAGTAGAAGAACATCACGAACGCCAGCACCAGGAATGGCCAGGCCGAACTCAGCACCAGGGTCAGGTCGAGGCCGTTGCCCAGGTCGGCCATGTCCTTGGCACTGATGTTGCGGGTCAGCAGCGCCAGGTCCAGGCCGTTGATGTTCACGTCCTCGCCATCGATGTGCAGATTGCCGTCGCGCGCAGCCCGATGCAGGGCGAACAGGCCGAAGGCGATGCCCACACCGCTCATCAGCAGCGACACCACGCCGGCGATCAGCGGCGCATAGAGGAACCCGCCACGGTTCTCCCAGTATTCACGCTTGAGCAGCCAGCGCAGCGTGCCGGCGGGGCCGACGGGATGATTGACGGCGTTCATGCGTAGGTCCCCTTCATGACAGCGACGAACAGATCAGCCAGGCCCGGGCTGCGGGTCTCGCCAAGGGAGGTGAGCTGGTCACGCGGCACGCCGTCATACAGCAGCACGGTCTTGCCGAAAGCCAGGGCGCGCTCGTCGATCGGCTTGAGCGCACGCGCGGTATCGAGCTGCTCGGCGTTGACCAGCAGCTCGGTGTAGCGTTGGCCGACATCCTCCATCTCTGCGTCGAGCACGATGCGGCCGTCGCGGATGAACATGACGTCGCTGAGGATGTGCTCGATCTCTTCGACCTGGTGGGTGGTGACGATGATCGTCTTCTGCTCGTCGAAGTAGTCCTCCAGCAGGCGCTGGTAGAACTCCTTGCGGTACAGGATGTCCAGGCCCAGGGTCGGCTCGTCGAGCACCAGCACGCGGGCGTCGATGGCCATCACCAGGGCCAGGTGCAGCTGCACGATCATGCCTTTGGACAGTTCGCGCACGCGCTGCTTCGGCTGCAGCTTGGTGTTGGCCAGGAAGCGCTCGCAGCGGGCGCGATCGAAGCGCGGATGCACGCCGGCGACGAAGTCGATGGCCTCGCGCACCTTCAGCCAGCGGGGCAGCACCGCGACGTCGGCGATGAAGCAGATGTCCTTCATCAGCTCATCCCGATGCAGGCGCGGGTCGCGGCCGAGCACGCTGAGGTCGCCTTCCACCGTGGTCAGGCCGAGGATGGCCTTCAACGCGGTGGTCTTGCCGGCACCGTTGGGTCCGATCAGGCCGATGATCCGGCCCGCCGGGATGGTGAAGCTGGCATTGTCGAGCGCGACCGTGCTCTTGTAGGCCTTGCGCAGGCCGCGGGCGGTGATGACCGCGTCGCTTGCAGCGGTACTGGTGAGGCTGGCATTCATCAGACTTTCCCCTGGTTCAGCAATTCGTCGAGGCTCAGCCCCAGGCGCTGGATGCGCTCCAGGACGGCCGGCCATTCTTCATTGAGGAAGCGCTCGCGCTCGCTGCTGCGCAGCTGCGTGGCCGCCTGCTCGGTCATGAACATGCCCAGGCCCCGGCGCTTCTCGACCAGGCCTTCGTCAGCCAGTTCCTGGTAGGCGCGCGAAACGGTGATGGGGTTGAGCTGGTAGTCGGCGGCCACCTGGCGCACCGAAGGCAGGGCATCGCCCGGCTTGAGGATTCCGTCGAGCATCATGGCGATCACGCGTTCCTTCAGCTGGCGGTAGATGGGAGCGCCGTCGCTCCACTGGATGTCGCTCATGGTCAGCTCCGTGGGGTCAGCGGCTGTGCGAACGAGAAATACGGCATGGACAGGGAGCTGTGCAGCCGACGCGGGGGGGAGGGTGAAGCTTCCGGCGTCCCGGCCGTGGGAGTGGGCGCGTCCTGCGGGGTATCGGACAGAGAGGGGGCGGTGGGCGCGCGTGGCGAGGCCAGCCACGCCATCACCAGCAGGGTCGAAACGGCGGTGATCGCGGGAGCGGTGACGTTGCGATGCATCCGGGTGTTCATGGCATACCCCCTGTCTCAGGTGACTGGTGTTGTATGCAACTATAACACCGGCACGCCGACGTGCAACCCCCGACATGACCCAACTGATGGCAGGGGGTGTCATGGCGCAGACGCAATTCTGCAAGCCATTGATTTTAATGCGGAATGAGGCTCGGTGAGCGCAGGCCGTCGCGTCGCTTCCATTCAGCTGCGTCCATGCTATGTCAAGCACTGGCCAGCTTCTGGCCCCGGCCGCGTTGCCGCCAATCCGCGCAAAGCGCCGGGACGGTCGCGCGGCGGGGTGCCTCCCGGGGCCGGTGCTATAGTTCGGCCGATTCCCGGCCGCTCCCGGCCGGGCCCTGTGAATGGCCACCGCGGACCGCTCCGATGCCCCTGCCGACCGTCTTCCCGCGCCGCCTGCGCGGTCTTTCCCTGCTGACCCTGCTGGCCGGACTGGCCGTTCCCGGCCTCACCCTGGCCGCCGACCTGCTGGATGTGGACTACCGGCCACTGGCCGGCAAGCAGCAGGTCAACCTGCAGCAGCGCTATCACGGCCAGGTGCTGCTGGTGGTCAATACCGCCAGCAAGTGCGGGTACACGCCGCAGTACGAAGGCCTGGAAGCGCTGCAGCAGCGCTATGCACGCCGCGGGTTCGCGGTCCTCGGCTTCCCGTCCAACGATTTCAAGGGCCAGGAACCCGGTGACGAAGCGCAGATCCAGGAATTCTGCACGCTGACCTATGGCGTCAAGTTCCCGATGTTCGAGAAGGTCCACGTGGTCGGCGCGCAGGCCACCCCGCTGTACCAGCGCCTGACCGCGGCAACCGGCGTGGCGCCGGGCTGGAACTTCCACAAGTACCTGGTCGGCCGCGACGGCAGGGTCATCGCCCAGTTCGCCAGCAAGGTCACGCCGGATGATCCGCAGCTGATCGCGGCCATCGACAAGGCACTGGCCGCGCCCGCCGCCACGCGTTGATATCCGGCACGGATGCCTCGACATCGACGGCATGCGTGCGACAATGCTTCTTTTCGCGCCGACGTCGGCGCCCAGTCACTTCCAGGAATGCAGCGAATGAAGATGGGAATGCGCGGCGCAGCGGCGTCGGTTCTGATTCTGGCGATGGGCACTTCGGGTGTCGCTCTGTCGCAACAACCGGCGGCCCCCGCAGCCGCCAAGGAGACCGCAACCTTGAATTCCCCCAAGCAGAAGCTCGGTTACGCCATCGGCCTGGATGTCGCCAAGTCGTTCACCCCGATCGCCGATGAAATCGACGTCGCTGCCCTGCGCACGGCGGTGGAGCGTTCGTTCGAAGGCCTGCAGCCGCAGATCACCCAGGAACAGGCCAAGGCCACCGATGCCGCCCTGCGCCAGGTCGTGATGGCCCGCAGCGGCCAGCAGGTGCCGGGCGTTGCGCCGGGCTCTCAGCCGCCGAAGGTCGATCGGGTGAAGGTCGCACAGATGATCGGTTCCTACTCGGTGGGTCCGTCGCTGGCACAGCTGAAGGACGACATTGACGTTGCGTCGCTGTTTGACGCAATCAGCACTGGTCTGAGCAAGGGCCAGCCGAAGATGACCGAGGCTGACGCCACGGCCACCATCCAGGCGTTCATGGGCACCAAGCAGGCCGAAATGCAGGCCAAGGCCGCCCAGGCTGCACAGACCAACCGTCAGGAAGGCAACGCATTCCTGGCCAAGAACAAGACCCAGCCGGGCGTGGTGACCACGGCCTCGGGTCTGCAGTACCAGGTGATCCGCCCGGGCAGCGGCGAGCGTCCGCTGCCGACCAGCAAGGTGCGCGTGAACTACGAAGGCAAGCTGCTCGACGGCACCGTCTTTGACAGCTCCGCCAGCCGTGGCCCGGCCGAGTTCGGCCTGGACCAGGTGATCAAGGGATGGACCGAAGGCGTCGCGCTGATGCCGGTCGGCTCCAAGTACCGCTTCTGGATCCCGGGCGAGCTGGCCTATGGTGAGAACGGCACCCCGGGCGGCCCGATCGGTCCGAACGCCACGCTGACCTTCGACGTCGAACTGCTGGGCGTCCTGCCGTAAGCCACCACGGAGCCTGCACGGACATGCGCGTTGCGATTTTCGGTACCGGTTACGTCGGCCTGGTGACGGGCACCTGCCTGGCCGATGTCGGCCACCAGGTGATCTGCGTCGATATCGACCAGGGCAAGGTCGATGGCCTGAACCAGGGCATCATCCCGATCTATGAGCCGGGCCTGGAGCCGATGGTGAAGGCCAACCACGCTGCGGCGCGGCTGGCGTTCACCACTGATGCGGCCGCGGCGATCGCGCATGGCCAGGTGGTGTTCATCGCCGTGGGCACACCGCCGGACGAGGATGGCAGCGCCGACCTGCAGTACGTGCTGGCCGTGGCCCGCACCATCGGCCGGCACATGAGCGTGCCGACCGTGGTGGTCAACAAGTCGACGGTGCCGGTCGGCACCGCCGACAAGGTCCGTGCAGCGATCACCGACGAACTCGCAGCGCGCGGCGCCGACATCGCCTTCGATGTGGTCTCCAACCCGGAGTTCCTGAAGGAAGGCGACGCGGTTGCCGACTGCATGCGACCGGACCGCATCATCATCGGCGCCACCAGCGACGAGTCGGTGGCGGTGATGCGTCGCCTGTATGCACCGTTCAACCGCAACCACGACCGCGTGGTGGAGATGGACGTACGCTCGGCCGAGCTGACCAAGTACGCCGCCAACGCGATGCTGGCGACCAAGATTTCGTTCATGAACGAGATCGCCAACATTGCCGAGCGTGTCGGCGCCGACGTCGAGCAGGTCCGCCAGGGGATCGGCTCGGACCCGCGCATCGGCTGGCATTTCATCTATCCGGGGGCCGGTTACGGTGGCTCGTGTTTCCCCAAGGATGTGCAGGCGCTGGCCCGCACCGCCCAGCAGAGCGGCCTGGAGCCGAAGCTGCTGAACGCGGTGGAAGCGGTCAACGATGCGCAGAAGGGCCACCTGTTCGCCCTGGTGCAGCGCCACTACGACAAGGGCGAGGACGAGGGCGTGCGCGGCAGGACGTTCGCCGTGTGGGGGCTGGCCTTCAAGCCGAATACCGACGACATGCGCGAGGCCTCCAGCCGCCGCCTGCTGGCGCAGCTGTGGGAGGGTGGGGCGACCGTACGTGCGTTCGACCCCGAAGCCATGCACGAAGCGCAGCGCATCTTCGGTGAGCGCGATGATCTGGTGTTCTGTGACAGCGCCGATGACGCGCTGCAGGGCGCCGATGCGTTGATCGTGGTGACCGAATGGAAGCAGTTCCGCAGCCCTGATTTTTCGATGTTGCGCGAACGGCTGAAGGACGCGGTCGTGTTCGACGGCCGCAACCTGTACGACCCCGCCGAGGTCGAAGCGGCGGGCCTGGCGTACTACGGTATCGGCCGGGGGCGTTCACTGCATGTCTGAGCTGCCGACCGAACGCGAGCAGGCGCTGGAAGCGCGCCTGGTCGAGCTGGAGATGCGTGTGTCCTTCCAGGAGCACGCGCTGGCCGAACTGAGCGACGCACTGGCCGATGCCCGGATGCAGGGCACCCGCAACGCCGATGTGCTGCGCGTGCTGCTGGAAGACCTGGGCAAGGTCCGCAACGCACTGAATTCCTCTGATCCGGCGAGCGAACCGCCGCCGCCGCACTACTGATCCATACCCTTATCTATGAGCGATACCCTCCGCGACCAGTTGCTGGGCCTGGGCTTCAAGCCCGCGCCCAAGCCCGAGCGCAAGAATGATGGCCCCCGCCGTGATGGCCGCCCGCAGGGCAAGGGCGGCAACGGCAATGGAAAGCCGCAGGGCGCAGGCAAGGGCGAGCACACGCCCGGTGAGCGTCGCCGTCCCGGTGGTGCGCCGGGCAAGCCGGGGCAGCACCGTGGACAGGGCCCGCGCAGGCCGCGCAGTGCCGAGGAGATGGATCTGGCCAAGGCCTATGCCATCCGTGCCCAGAAGGAGAAGGAAGAGCGCATCGAAGCCGAGCGCCTGAAGCAGGAGGAAGCGCGCCAGCGCCGCGAGGCGAAGGCGAAGCTGGAAGAACTGCTGAAGGACAAGGGCCTGAATGACGAGGCGGCCGACATCGCGCGGCACTTCCCGTATGGCGGCAAGATCAAGCGGATCTATGTCACCGCGGCACAGCTGACCGCGCTCAATGCCGGCGAACTGGGCGTGGTGCAGCTCAATGGCCGCTATCTGCTGGTCACCGCCGAGGTGCTGAGCCAGGCCGAAGCCGTGTTCGCGGCCTCGGTGGCCCTGAAGGTCGATCCGGATGCCCCGGCCGAAGACGATCCCTACGCCGATCCGCAGTACCAGGTGCCGGACGACCTGGTCTGGTAAGCCTGCACCGCAGTGATCGTCAACGCCGGGCAATGCCCGGCGTTGCTGTTTCTGCGCGGTCTATTCGGGATCGTAGTCGAGGTTGGAGGCGAGCCAGCGCTCGGCCTGGGCGCGATCCACGCCCTTGCGCCGCGCGTAGTCGCTTACCTGTTCGCGGCTGAGGCGGCCGACCACGAAGTACTGGCTCTGTGGATGGCTGAAGTAGTAGCCGGACACCGCAGCGGTGGGCAGCATCGCGAAGCTCTCGGTCAGCGTCATGTCCGCGTTGGCTTCCGCCTGCAGCAGATCGAACAGGCGGCGCTTCTCGCTGTGCTCCGGGCACGCTGGATAGCCGGGGGCGGGCCGGATGCCGCGATACTTCTCGTCGATCAGCGCATCGTTGTCCAGCGCTTCGGTGCGGTCATACCCCCAGAACTCGGTGCGCACCCGCTGGTGCAGGCGTTCGGCCAGTGCTTCGGCGAAGCGGTCTGCCAGGGCCTTGAGCAGGATCGCGTTGTAATCGTCGTGCTCGGCTTCAAAGCGCGCGACATGGGCATCGATGCCGATACCGGCGGTGACCGCGAACGCACCGATCCAGTCCTGTCGCCCGCTGTCGGCCGGTGCGATGAAGTCGGCCAGGCAGAAGTCGGGGCGCTCGGCCGGCTTGTCGACCTGCTGGCGCAGGAAGTGCAGGGTGGTCTCGCCCTGTGGATGCTGCACACGGACATCGTCACCGACACTGTTGGCCGGCCACAGGCCGAACACTGCCTTGGCGGTCAGCCACTTCTCCGCGACGATGCGCGCCAGCATCGCCCGGGCGTCGCGGTACAGCTCGCTGGCCTGGGTGCCGACGATCTCGTCAGTGAGGATGGCCGGATACTTGCCAGCCAGTTCCCAGGCCTGGAAGAACGGTGTCCAGTCGATGTAGTCGACCAGTTCCGACAGGGGATAGTCTTCGAACACATGCAGGCCGGGCTGGTTCGGAACCGGGGGCACATAACTGTCCCAGCCGCCCTGGAATTTCTGGCCGCGCGCGTGCTCCAGCGAGACCAGCCGCTTGGCATCGCCACGGTTGCGGTGACGGGCGCGGATCTCGGCGTAGTCGGCTTCATTGGCAGCAACGAAGCCCGCGCGCAGGTCGCGCGAGATCAGCGACTGGGCCACGCCCACCGCGCGCGAGGCATCTTTCACCCACACCGTAGGGGCATGGTAGTGCGGGTCGATCTTCAACGCCGTGTGCGCGCGCGAGGTGGTGGCGCCGCCGATCAGCAATGGCAGGTCGAATCCCTGGCGCTGCATCTCGCGGGCGACATGGCTCATTTCCTCCAGTGACGGCGTGATCAGCCCGGACAGGCCGATCAGGTCGGCCTTGTGCTCGCGGGCCGCATCGAGAATCTTCTGCGCCGGCACCATCACGCCCAGATCGACCACCTCGAAGTTGTTGCAGGCAAGGACCACGCCGACGATGTTCTTGCCGATGTCGTGCACATCGCCTTTCACGGTGGCCATGATGATGCGGCCGTTGCTCTTGGCGGTGTCACCGCTGCGGGCCTTCTCCGCCTCGATATAGGGCAGCAGGTAGGCCACCGCCTTTTTCATCACGCGGGCCGACTTCACCACCTGCGGCAGGAACATCTTGCCGGCACCGAACAGGTCGCCGACGACGTTCATGCCATCCATCAACGGCCCTTCGATCACGTCCAGTGGACGGCTGGAGGCCTGCCGTGCCAGTTCGGTGTCCTCTTCCACGAACGCATCCAGCCCGTGCACCAGGGCGTGGGCCAGGCGCTGCTCGACCGGCTTGGCGCGCCAGGCCATGTCTTCGCTCTTCACCTTGCCCTTGCTGCCCTTGTAGCGTTCGGCAATCTCCAGCAGGCGCTCGGTGGCGTCAGGGCGGCGGTTGAGGATCACGTCCTCCACGCGCTCGCGCAGGTCCGGCTCCAGTTCGTCATAGATCGGCATGGCACCGGCGTTGACGATGCCCATGTCCATGCCGGCGGCGATGGCGTGGTACAGGAAGACCGAATGGATCGCCTGGCGCACCGTTTCGTTGCCACGGAACGAGAACGACACGTTGGAAACGCCGCCGGAGACGTGGCAGTGCGGCAGGGTCTGCTTGATGATGCGCGTGGCTTCGATGAAGTCCACCGCGTAGTTGTCGTGCTCCTCGATGCCGGTGGCGACGGCGAAGATGTTCGGGTCGAAGATGATGTCCTGTGGCGGGAAGCCGATCTCATCGACCAGGATGCGGTAGGCGCGCGTACAGATCTCGACCTTGCGCGCACAGGTGTCGGCCTGGCCGCTTTCGTCGAACGCCATCACCACCGCTGCCGCGCCGTAACGCAGCACCTTGCGCGCGTGTTCGCGGAACAGGGCCTCGCCTTCCTTCAGCGAGATCGAATTGACTACGCTCTTGCCCTGCAGGCATTTCAGGCCGGCTTCGATCACGCTCCATTTGGACGAGTCGACCATCACCGGAATGCGGGCGATGTCGGGCTCGGACATGATCAGGTTGAGGTAGCGGGTCATCGCCGCCTCGGAGTCGATCAGGCCCTCGTCCATGTTGACGTCGAGGATCTGCGCGCCACTGGCCACCTGTTGCCGGGCCACGTCCACGGCCTCCTCGTAGCGGCCTTCCTTGATCAGCTTGCGGAACTGCGCGCTGCCGGTGACGTTGGTGCGCTCGCCGACGTTGACGAACAGCAGGTCCGGGGTGATGACCAGCGGTTCCAGGCCGGACAGGCGGGTGGGGCGGACAGGCGTCATGGCAGGCGGTGGCTCAGCAACGGCAGGGCGGAAAGTGCGGAACGGTGGCGGCGACGTTCATGCCGCCTGGTCCTGGCGGTCCGGCAGGACACGCGGTGGCAGGCCGGCCACCGCCTGGGCAATGGCGCGGATGTGGTCGGGGGTGGACCCGCAGCAGCCGCCGACCAGGTTGAGCAGGCCATCGCGGGCGAAGCCGCGCAGGGTCGCCGCCATTTCTTCGGGGGTCTCGTCATACTCGCCGAAGGCATTGGGCAGGCCGGCATTGGGATGCGCGCTGACATGGCAGTCGGCAACCTGCGACAGCGTTTCGACATGCGGGCGCATCGCATCGGCACCCAGCGCGCAGTTCAGGCCGATCGACAGGGGCCGCGCGTGCGCCAGCGAGGCGTGGAAGGCTTCGGCGGTCTGGCCGGACAGGGTGCGGCCGGAGGCATCGGTGATCGTGCCGGAGATCATCACCGGCAGGCGCGCACCGCGCGCATCGAAGGCTTCCTCCACCGCATACAGCGCCGCCTTGGCGTTGAGCGTGTCGAAGATGGTTTCGACCATGAGGGTGTCCGCGCCGCCGTCGATCAGGCCATCGATGGCTTCGCGGTAGGTGTCGCGCAGCTCATCGAAACTGGTGTTGCGGAAGCCCGGATCGTTGACGTCGGGACTGATCGATGCGGTGCGGCTGGTGGGGCCAAGCACGCCGATCACGAAGCGCGGCTTGCCGGGCGTGGTGGCTTCAACGGCATCGCAGCAGGCGCGGGCCACGGCGGCGCCGGCCTTGTTCAGTTCGTACACCAGATGCTCGAGGTGGTAGTCGGCCTGGCTGACCGAGGTGGCGTTGAAGGTATTGGTTTCCACCAGGTCCGCGCCGGCTTCCAGGTAGGCGGTGTGGATGTCGGCGATGACCTGCGGCCGGGTGAGCAGCAGCAGGTCGTTGTTGCCCTTCAGATCGTGGCCCTGCGGCGCGGCGTGGTCGCAGCCCGGCCCGTGCAGGTGATCGTAGCCATCGGCGAAACGCTCACCGCGGTAGTCGCCTTCCTGCAGGCCATGGCGCTGGATCATCGTGCCCATCGCTCCGTCGATGATCAGGATCCGCTCGCGCAGCGCGCCCAGCAGGGCATTGGCACGTTCGGGGTGCAACCAGGGCAGGGCAGGCATGATGATTCCGGACTCAGGGCTTGTTGGCGATCAGCGAGATCACTTCGAAGTGCGGCGGCCGTTTCTCGCGGGTGACCGTCTCCAGGCTGGAAACCTGCAGGCCGGCCTTGTCGACGAACTTCTTCAGTTCCTTGTCGCTGAAACCCAGGTTGACGTGGCCATAGGCCTCCACCGCTGCCTTGTGTTCGTGGCGCGCCAGGCTGCACAGCAGCAGGCGGCCGCCCGGGCGCAGCACGCGCGCGGCTTCGGTGACGGCCTGCGCCGGCTTGCTGGCGTAGGTCAGCGCGTGCATCAGCACCACCAGGTCGAAGCTGCGGTCCTTGAAGGGCAGGGCATGCATGTCACCCTCGCGCACTTCCACATTGGGCAGGCGGCGCAGGCGTTCACTGGCAGCGGCCACCACGCGCGCGCTGGTGTCGATGCAGATGTAGCGCTTGGCATGCGGTGCCACCAGTTCGGCCAGCACGCCGTCGCCGGACGCGATATCGAGCACGTCGCCGGTTTCCAGCAGGGGCAGGGCGGTACGCGCCAGCGCCTCCCAGGTGCGGCCCGGAGAATAGTGACGTTCCATGTCGCCGGCCACGCTGTCGGCCCAGTTCTGGTCCGCGGCGCGGCTGGCCAGCACGGCGGCGACCCGTTCAGCGTCCTGTCTCAGCAGCGGATCGTCGCTTCCGTTGCTCAAGGCATGCCACAATGCGCGCTGCGCCGGATCCAGCTGCGCTTCGTCGAAGCGGTAGTAGGCCGACACGCCGGCGCGGCGGTCGCGGACCAGGCCCGCTTCCTTCAGGCGCGCCAGGTGAGTGGACACGCGCGGCTGGGCCAGCCGGGTGATCGCCGAAAGCTCGGCCACGGTCAGCTCTTCCTGCTCCAGCAGCGCCAGCAGGCGCACCCGCGTCGCATCGGCGAACACCTTCAGGCGGGTTGACCAGTCTTCCAGATCCATGAATATCTACCTATCGCGATATAGAGATATATTCGCTGGATCGGCTGCCGTGGTCAAGTCGGTGGCGTATGGAAACTCCCCGGGCCCCGGTACAATCGGCGCACCTGGGCGCGCGCTGCGCGGCCATAACCTCATGTACCCGGGAGGGTGTTGTGGATTTCAGCTTTACTGAAGAGCAGTTGATGCTGCAGGACGTGGCGCGGCGCATCGCGCAGGAGAAGATCGCCCCGAGCGCGGAGCATCATGACCGTACCGGCGAGTTCCCGCTGGAGAACATCCGCCTGCTGGGCGAGAACGGCCTGATGGGCATCGAGGTACCGACCGAATACGGCGGCGCCGGCATGGACCCGATCGCGTATGTGCTGGCGATGGTGGAGGTCGCCGCCGGCGACGCGGCCCATTCGACCATCATGTCGGTCAACAATTCGCTGTTCTGCAACGGCATCCTGACCCACGGCAGCGAGGAGCAGAAGCAGAAGTACGTGCGCGCCATCGCGGAGGGCGAGGCCATCGGTGCATTCGCCCTGACCGAGCCGCAGTCCGGTTCGGATGCCACCGCCATGCGTTGCCGCGCGGTCAAGCAGGCCGACGGCACCTACGTCATCAACGGCAAGAAGAGCTGGATCACCTCCGGCCCGGTGGCCCGGTACATCGTGTTGTTCGCGATGAGCGAGCCGGACAAGGGCGCGCGTGGCATCACGGCTTTCCTGGTTGACACCGAAAAGGCCGGCTTCGGCCGTGGCAAGACCGAGCCGAAGCTGGGCATCCGTGCCTCGGCGACCTGCGAGATCGAATTCAACGATTACGTCGCCCAGCCGGACGACGTGCTGGGCCAGGAGGGCGAAGGCTTCAAGATCGCCATGGGTGTGCTCGATGCCGGGCGCATCGGCATCGCATCGCAGGCCATCGGCATCGCCCGTGCCGCTTATGAAGCGACGCTGGAGTATGTGAAGGAGCGCAAGGCGTTCGGCGCGCCGATCGGTACCTTCCAGATGACCCAGGCCAAGATCGCCGACATGAAGTGCAAGCTGGACGCAGCCCTGCTGCTGACGCTGCGCGCGGCATGGGTGAAGGGCCAGGGCAAGCGTTTCAGCAATGAAGCGGCCATCGCCAAGCTGACGGCGTCGGAAGCGGCGATGTGGATCACCCACCAGGCCGTGCAGATCCATGGTGGCATGGGCTACTCCAAGGAAATGCCGCTGGAGCGCTACTTCCGTGATGCCAAGATCACCGAGATCTACGAGGGCACCTCGGAGATCCAGCGCCTGGTGATCGCCCGCAACGAGACCGGGCTGCGCTGAGTCGAAACGGCTGCGCCGCTGCAACAGCGGTGCAGCCGGTAGAACCATGCCCTGCATGGATGATGCGGACCATGGTCCGCACCACTTCAAAGCGCATGGCAAAAAGCCTTGGGTCACTCCGAGGCTCCTCATCGGCATGTACTTCCAGATCAATTGCCTTCGCAGGTTAGCGTCCGTCCATCCCAGCGGCAGTCCAGCCCGCCTGCGATGCCGCTGCCTTCGATGACCGTCACGCCGTAAAGGCGTGCGGTATCGATCCAGCGCTGCATCGCCTCCTTGTCCTTGAACTGATAGACACCAGCAAAGCCTTGTGCAGTATCCGGATTGCTGGCGGCGCCGTCGGGGATGCGGTTCCCCTGTGCATCCCTGCTTCCGCCTTGCACGTATTTCGCTTCGTTAACGGAGTCGGCGCGGACGAGGAGGGTAGTCTTGGAACCATCCCGCCAGGTGATGACGTAGATCGCTCCGTCGATGCCAAGCGCCTTGCTGACGAAGCTCAGGCCAATGGAAGAGAGAAACGTTGCCATGCTGTTCCAGATGGTCGAGTGGGTGGTGGCACCGCTGAAGGCCTCACCGATCTGTGATTCAAGCCGGAACCGAGCGGTCGCCATCTGGGCGATATCGTGTGCGTTGTGGCCCTTGAATTCATCGGGAAAGGCGATGCCGTTGGCCGCGCCCGGATCGTCAGGGTGGATGTCGAACTGCACTCCCCTCTGACCGGCGCGGATGCCACGCCGGTCAAGCATCCCCATGATGCGGTTGAACGACGCGACAATCGGATCCGGCACGGGTATCTGGACCGCCCGGTACCTGCGCAGCTCTCGGTCGTATTCCACCTCGTAGCCCTGAAGCTTGCGCTGGCTGAAATCTGCGACGATGGTGGGACCTGTGCCGGATGTAAGCGCGAGCGCACGGGGGTCCATGCAGTTGTCACAGAGCAGCACGCCTGCGGCATGTGTCAACGGTGAGAAGAATGCGCTCAGCCCCAGCAGTGCAAGAAGTTGTACAGCGCATGGGACAAACGAATTTGGCATGGGAACCTCCCTCATGTTTCTGCGGCAGAGACCCTTGGTTAAGGGGCTGTTCCTGCGGGGGGTGTGACGGATTGCGTGGTATTGGAATTGCTGATTGATGGCGCCAGCTGGTGACGCATATGGCCCGAAAACAGGGTGCGATCGCGATATCCATCGCCTGATCTGTAGATCCTCCCGCGCGCCTGTCTGTCAGTGACGACAGTCGCAGGTGACGAATGCCGCTCCGACATGAGTGGCCGGACATGGGATCGGTTCTCCAGAAAAGGGGCAAACAAAAAAGGCCCCGGATCGCTCCGGGGCCTTTTCGTTGCAGCGCAGGGTGGATCAGCGATCCGGACGATGCGCTGCTTCACCCTCACGCTGGCGGCTGAGGAATTCCTTCGACGGCTCGTCCAGCTTGTCGCCGAGCATGCGCCGCACGACCACGAAGAACACCGGGATCATCAGCAGGCCGAGCAGGGTGGCGAACAGCATGCCGCCGATCACGCCGGTACCGATGGCGTGACGGGAGTTGGCGCCGGCGCCGCTGGAGATCGCCATCGGGATCACGCCCATGATGAACGCGAAGGACGTCATCAGGATCGGGCGGAAGCGCAGGCGTGCCGCTTCGATGGTGGCATCGCGCAGGTTCTTGCCCGCCGCACGCTGCTCCACCGCGAACTCCACGATCAGGATCGCGTTCTTCGCCGCCAGACCGATAACGGTGATCAGGCCGATCTTGAAGAACAGGTCGTTCGGCAGGCCACGCATCATCGACAGGCCGATGGCACCGAGCACGCCCAGTGGCACCACCAGCAGCACCGCCACCGGGATCGACCAGCTTTCATACAGCGCTGCCAGGCACAGGAACACCACCACGATGGACAGCACCAGCAGCAGCGTCGCTGCGTTGCCGGCCAGGATTTCCTGGTAGGACATGCCTGACCAGTCGTAGCCGAAGCCGGCCGGCAGGTCGTTGTTGACGATGCTCTCCATGGTCTGCATCGCCTCACCCGAGCTGGTGCCCGGCGCCTGCGAGCCGACGATGTTGATCGCCGAATAGCCGTTGTAGCGGCTCAGTGACGGCGATGCGGACACCCATTCGGACCTGACCACGGTGCTCAGCGGGATCATCGCGTTGGTGCCGTCGGCGTTGGTGGTCAGGCTGGAGGGGCTGTAGAAGCTCTTCAGCGACTCCTGGCCGGTGCGGTACGGGCCATCGGCCTGCATGGTCACGCGCTTGATGCGGCCTTCGTAGAAGAAGTCGTTGACGTACACCGGTGCCAGCATCAGCTGGATGGTGCTGTACACGTCAGACACCGACATGCCCATCGACTGTGCCTGCACGCGATCCACGTGCAGCTGCAGCTGCGGAGCGTTCTCCAGACCGTTCGGACGCACGCCAACCAGTGCTTCAGGCTTCTGCGCCGCCTGGCCAAGCAGGATGTTGCGGGCCTGCGTCAGCTGCTCGTAGCCGGCACCGCTGCGGTCCTGCAGCCACATGTCGAAGCCACCGAACTGGCCCAGGCCCTGCACGGTCGGCAGGTTGACCACGAAGATCTGCGCTTCCTTGATGCCGTAGAACGCGCCGTTCATGTTCTGGATGAACTCCGGCGCGGTGAACTCGCGTTCTTCCCACGGCTTCAGGCGGATGAAGCCCATGCCCACGTTCTCGCCGGAACCGACGAAGCTGAAGCCGGCCACCTGCAGCATGCCTTCAAAGCCATCCTGCTTTTCCAGAATGCCGCGCATCTGCGCGAACACCTCGTTGGTCTGGCCCTTGGTCGAGCCCGGGGGCAGCTGCACGATCGCCAGCGCATAGCCCTGGTCTTCTTCCGGCAGGAAGCTGCCCGGCATGCGCGTGAACAGGAAGCCGCACAGCGCGGTCAGTACCACGAACAGGATCATCCAGCGCGGGGCATGGCGCACCGCCGAGGTGATGTGGCCCACGTAGGTGTGGCTGATCTTGTCGTAGTACTTGTTGAAGGTGCGGTAGACGATGTTCGGGTTGTCGTTGTGCGTCGGCTTCAGGAAGGTCGCGCACAGCGCCGGGGTGAAGCCCAGCGCCAGGAAGGCCGAGAACGCCATCGAGATGGCGATGGTCAGCGCGAACTGCTTGTAGATTTCGCCGGCGGCACCGCCCTGCAGTGCGGACGGGATGAACACCGCTGCCAGCACGACGGTGATCGCCACCACTGCGCCGGTGATCTGGGTCATCGCCTTCTGCGTGGCCGGCTTCGGTGCCAGGCCTTCCTCGCTCATGATGCGTTCGACGTTCTCGATCACCACGATGGCGTCGTCGACCACGATGCCGATCGCCAGCACCATCGCGAACAGGGTCAGCTGGTTGATCGTGAATCCGATCATCCACATGCCCAGGAAGGTACCCAGCAGGGCGACCGGGATGACCAGGGTCGGGATCAGGGTGGCGCGGAAGTTCTGCAGGAAGATCAGCATCACCAGGAACACCAGCAGCACCGCTTCGAACAGCGTCTTGACCACTTCCTGGATCGAGATCTTGACGAAGGTCGTGCTGTCGTACGGCGAGAACCAGGTCACGCCGGCCGGGAAGCTGGGCTGCAGTTCGTCCATCTTGGCGCGCACCGCATCGGCCACGTTCAGGGCGTTGGCGCCCGGCAGCAGCTGGATGGCGAAGGCACCGGTCGGCTTGCCGTTGTACTGGGTGTCGAAGCCGTAGTTGTTGGCACCGAAGGCGACGCGGGCGATGTCCTTGAGCAGCACGCGCGAGCCATCGGCATTGGCGCGCAGGATGATGTTCTCGAACTCCTGCGGCGAGCTGAAACGTCCTTCAGCCGACACGGTGGCGGTGAAGTGCTGGCCTTCCGGCGACGGGTCCGAACCCAGTGCACCGGCGGCGAACTGCACGTTCTGCGCGCGCACGGCAGCCAGGACCTGGCTGGCCGAGAGACCATAACCCTGCATCTTCTCCGGGTTCAGCCAGATGTTCATGGCGTACTCGGAACCGAACTGCTGCGTGCTGCCGACGCCGGGAATGCGCGAGACCTGGTCGAGCACACGGGAACCGACGATGTCGTTCAGCGCGTCACGGTTGATCGCCGCCGTATCCGACTGCAGGGCCACGACCATCAGGAAGCCGGCATTGGCCTTGGCCACCACCACGCCCTGCTGGGTCACCTCCGACGGCAGTCGTGGCGTCGCCAGCGACACCTTGTTCTGCACCTGCACCTGGGCGATGTCCGGATCGGTACCGGTCTCGAAGGTGAGGGTGATCTGCGCGCGGCCATTGGACGAGGACGAAGAGCTGAAGTACAGCAGGTGATCGATACCGGTCAGCTGCTGCTCGATCACCTGGGTGACCGATTTTTCGGTGGTGTCCGCGCTGGCGCCCGGATAGGTGGCCGAGACGGTCACCTGTGGCGGAGCGATGTTGGGATAGGACTCCACGCCCAGGTTGAGGATCGCGATCACACCGCTGAGCGAGATCAGGATCGCTACCACCCAGGCGAAGACTGGATGTTCGATGAAAAATTTAGGCATGACGGAAGGTTCCCGTTACTGCTTGTTCGAGTCGGTGGCGGCCGGCGCGGCCTTGTCGGCTGCGTCGGTCTGGGCCGGAGCCTTGTCGGCGGCAGCGGCGGGTGCGGCCGGGCCGGCACCGCCGGCCGCGGGCTTGCCGGCGGCGTCCTGCCCCGGGGTCCAGGGCTTGGCGACGGCCGGGCTGCCTTCCTTGACCTTCTGCACGCCGGCCACGATCACCTTGTCGCCGGCGGCCAGGCCATCGCTGACCAGCCAGTTGCCGCCCTGTGCGCCTTCGGTCTTGACGTTCTTGCGCGCCACCTTGCCATCGGCACCGACCACCATCACGTAGCCGCCCGTGGTGTCGCGCAGCAGCGCCTGCTGCGGCACCAGGTAGGCATTGTTGCGCTCGCCGAGGTTGGCCTGGAAGCTGACGAAGGCTCCCGGCAGCAGGATCTGCTGCGGATTGGGCAGCAGCGCACGCAGCGACACCGCGCCGGTGGCCGGGTCAACCGTAGTCGAGGAGAAGTCGAGGGTTCCCGGCTCGCTGTAGGTGCTGCCATCGGCCAGCTTCACGTTGACGGTGGCCTTGCCGTCGCCGGCCAGGGCCAGGGCGCCCTTGGCCTGCTGCGCGCGCAGCTGGGTCAGCTCGTCCACGCTGAGCGAGAAGTTGACGTACAGCGGATCGAGCTGGTCAACGGTGGTCAGCAGGGTCACGTCGCCCTGGCCGACCAGTGCGCCCTCGGTCACCTGCTGCTTGTTGGCCACGCCGCTGATCGGCGCAGTCACTTCGGCGTAGCCCAGGTTGATCCGCGAGGAGGTCACCGCCGCTTCGGCCTGCTTGACCGCGGCCAGCGCAGTGCGCTCGGCCGATTCGGCGTTGTCCAGGTCGGACTTGGAGACGAACTGCTGCGGCGCCAGCGAGCGGGCACGATCGGCGGCCACCTTGGCGTTGGCGTAGGTGGCGCGCGCCGACGCCAGCTGGGCCTCGGACGCGTTCAGCGAGGCACGCAGCGGTGCCGGGTCGATCAGGAACAGGGTCTGCCCCTGCTTGACCTGGGAGCCTTCCTGGTAGACGCGCTTGAGCAGCACGCCCGGCACGCGTGCGCGCACATCGGCACTGCGGAACGGCGACAGGCGGCCGACCAGCTCGCGCTGCAGCGGCAGGGTCTGCGGCTTCGCATCGATCACGCCCACCTCCGGCGGCGGGGGTGTCTGCTGTTCCGGTTTCTTGCAGGCAGCCAGCGCGACAGCAACGGCGCACGTCAAGGCAAGGGTGCGGAGTGGGGCGGTCATCAGGAGGAACTCCGGGGTTGGTTTGTAGACGGGGCCGGCGACGGCTGCGGCGCGAACGCGCGCAGGAAGCTGTCGACGGAGAACTCTGCCCAGCGCCGACGCAGGAGCGCGTCATCACGATGGGCGGTATGGAAGCGCTGTTTGTCGAAATCCTGACCGGCGATCATGCTCAGCAACAGTTCGGCCATGAAGTGCGGGTCGTCATGCCGGAGCAGGCCACGCCTGCAAACGGTTTCAATCCATTCAGAAAGATGAAGTGTCAGCGCGCCAGCACCATGCCGGTACAGCGCCCGGGCCTCTTCGGGGAACTGGGCGGCATCTGCAGCGATCAGCCGGCAGGCCTGGCCGACATGCGGTTGGTTGAAATGCTCCAGGAAGTCGATGGCGAACTGCAACAGGCTGGCACGCAGGTCGTCACTGCGGAGTGCACGCAGCATTGCCCCCGTCGCGTGTCCCACATGCCGCTGCATCACCCGCCGCAGCAGTTCCTGCTTGCTGCCATAGCGCGAGTACAGGGTCTGCTTGGAGCAGCCGGCCTGCTGGGCCACCGCATCCATGCTCATCTGCATGCCCTGCCGGGCCAGCAGTTCGCGCACGGCATCGAACACGCGCTCATCGCGCGCATCGAGGGCAACGGGGAAGTAGGCCGGGTTCACGCGGTGGACTATACCGTCCAGTTCAGGATTGTGGAATCGAAACGACGTTGCCGCGTGTGTCTTCCGGTAACACGCTTTGCCGATCCTGTCGGCAAGGCGGCCGCCCCCCGCTCGCTCCGTACCTGGGCGAACTGAATAGGCGTCTAAACCGCAGCAAACCCGAATCTGCTTATTCCGTCCTGCAGCAAGGCCTTTTCGTGCGGTAGGGCTACAATTTCATTTTCCCAACTGAGCAAGCGCATCGCTCTGCCATGAAACCGCAAAAAACCGCAGCCAAGACCGTGAAAAACAAGACCAAACCAGCTGAGTCGGAGGTCGCAGTGACCGCTGGTTTCTCCCTGGAGCCGGTATACACGGCCTTGCGCAAGCGTTACCCGGCGGCCGCCCAGGCCGAAGCAGTGGCGTTTGCCGCTGACTTCTACAAGCGCATGGAGGCGGACGAGTTCCCGCACCACAGCGCTGAAGAGTGGGCCGCGCTCGCGGCCGAGACGCTGGAGTTCGCCCGTGCCCGCAAGGCCGGCAAGGCCAACGTGCGCGTGTTCAATCCGACGGTGAAGGCGAACGGTTGGGAATCGCCGCACACCGTGCTGCAGATCATCAACGACGACATGCCGTTCCTGGTCGACACCGTGACCATGTCACTGGCCGAACAGGGCGTGGGCGTGCACGTGCTCGGCCACCCGGTGCTGCGCTTCACCCGCGACAAGGCCGGCAAGCTGGTCAAGGTCGGCGAGGGCGAGGCCGAATCGGTGATGCTGCTGGAGATCGACCGCCAGCCGGCCGATGCCATGGCCGCCATCGAGCAGGCCATCGGCAAGGCGCTGGACGAAGTGCGGGCGATCGTGCGCGACTGGCAGCCGATGAAGGACAAGGCACTGGCACTGGCCGACGATCTGGGCAGCCGTGCGCTGCCGGTCGACGATGCCTCGCGCAGGGAAGCGCAGGAGTTCCTGCGCTGGGCCGCCGACAACCACTTCACCTTCTTCGGCTACCGCGAGTACCGCGTCGAGAAGCAGGGCAAGGAAGACGTGCTGGCGCCGCTGAACGAGACCGGCCTGGGCCTGATGCGCGGCAAGGACAAGTCCGCCGCACGCCCGGTCAAGACGCTCGCCGCCCAGGGCCTCAATGCCACGTCGGGGCTGAAGGACGCGCTGATCCTGACCAAGACCAATGCGCGCTCCCGCGTGCACCGCGCCGGCTACATGGACTACATCGGCGTGCTGGAATTCGACGCCAAGGGCAGGATCATCGGCGAGCAGCGCTTCCTCGGCCTGTTCACTTCCAGTGCCTATAACCGCCGCCCGTGGGAAATCCCGCTGGTGCGGCAGCGCCACGAATACGTGATGAAGCAGTCCGGCCTGGCCGCGTCCAGCCACAGCGGCAAGGCCCTGCGCCACATCCTGGAAACCCTGCCGCGCGAAGAACTGTTCCAGTCCAGCGAGGACGAACTGTTCCGCACCGCGATGGGCGTGCTGGGCCTGCAGGAGCGCGTGCGCAGCCGCCTGTTCCTGCGCCGTGACAAGTACAGCCGTTTCATCTCCGCACTGGTCTACCTGCCGCGCGAGCGCTTCAACACCGACGTGCGCCTGCGCATCGAGGCGATGTTGAAGGAAGCGCTGCATGGCGAGTACGTCGACAGCTCGGTGGTGCTGGGCGAATCGCCGCTGGCGCAGGTGCATCTGATCGTGCGCCCGAAGCCGGGCGAGATGCTTGACGTGGATACCGCCGAACTGGAGCGCAAGCTCGCCCAGGTGCTGCGCAACTGGCAGGACGACCTGCGCGAAGCGCTGGTGGCCCGTCACGGCGAAAGCGAAGGCCTGCGCATCGCGGCCCGCATCGGCAAGGCACTGCCGGCCGGCTACATCGAAGACAACAGCACCGCCGTTGCCGCCAACGATGTCAGCCAGCTTGACGCGCTGACCGGTCCGGACGATCTGCGCCTGAGCCTGCAGGCGGTGCCGCGCGAAAGCGGCGATGGTCTGCGCCTGAAGCTGTACCGCCAGCTGGACGACATTCCGCTGTCCGACGCGCTGCCGATGATGGAGAACATGGGCCTGCGCGTGATCGCCGAGCGTCCGTACCGCCTGTCGGTCGACAACGCCCCGGTATACGTGCAGGACTTCGAGGTCGAATCGACGGCCGGTGCGATCGATGCCGCCAGCGTCGACGAAGCATTCGGTGAGACCTTCGCCCGCGTGTGGCACGGTGATGCCGAGAACGATGGCTTCAACCGCCTGGTGCTGGCCGCCGGCCTGCACTGGCGCCAGGTCGCCATGCTGCGCGGCTACTGCAAGTATCTGCTGCAGACCGGCGTGCCGTTCTCGCAGGCGTACGTGGAAGGCACGTTCGCCCGCTATCCGCTGCTGGCGCGCCTGCTGGTCGAACTGTTCGAAGCGCGCTTCGATCCGGCCACCGGCCACGAGAGCAAGGACGACATCGCGGCCGGCCAGGCCCAGCTGAAGGCCCACTTCGATGTGCTGGCCGCCGGCGACGAGGCCACCCTGAAGGTGCTCAAGACCGTGGTCGACGCCCGCAAGGGTGACCGCGACGCGCAGATGCAGGCCGCGCGCGATGCGCTGCTGAAGCTGATGGACCGCGTGTCGAGCCTGGACGAAGACCGCATCCTGCGTTCGTTCATGGGCGTGATCGATGCCACCCTGCGTACCAGCTACTACCAGACCGACGCCAATGGCCAGCACGGCCATGTGATCAGCTTCAAGTTCGACTCGGCGCTGGTGCCGGACCTGCCGAAGCCGCGTCCGTACCGCGAGATCTTCGTCTACGGTCCGCGCGTGGAAGGTACCCACCTGCGCTTCGGCGCGGTGGCCCGTGGCGGCCTGCGCTGGTCGGACCGTCGCGAAGACTTCCGTACCGAAGTGCTGGGTCTGGTCAAGGCGCAGATGGTCAAGAACACCGTCATCGTGCCGGTCGGTGCGAAGGGCGGCTTCTTCGCCAAGACCCCGCCGGTGAACGGCGACCGTGACGCGATCTTCGCCAACGGCGTGGCCTGCTACAAGCTGTTCATCCAGGGCCTGCTGGACATCACCGACAACATCGTCAACAACAAGATCGTGCCGCCGGTGGATGTCGTGCGGCACGACATGGACGATCCGTACCTGGTGGTGGCCGCCGACAAGGGCACGGCGACCTTCTCCGATATCGCCAACGGCCTGGCCATCGCGCACGGCTTCTGGATGGGCGATGCGTTCGCCTCCGGTGGTTCGGTGGGGTACGACCACAAGGGCATGGGCATCACCGCGCGCGGTGCATGGGAGTCGGTCAAGCGCCACTTCCGTGCGCTCGGCCGTGACAGCCAGAGCCAGGACTTCACCGCGGTCGGCGTCGGCGACATGTCCGGCGATGTGTTCGGCAACGGCATGCTGTTGTCGCGCCACATCCGCCTCGTCGCGGCATTCGACCACCGCCATATCTTCCTTGACCCGAACCCGGACGCGGCGACCTCGTTCGTCGAGCGCGAGCGCATGTTCACCGTGCCGCGTTCGAGCTGGGCAGACTACGACGCCAAGCTGATCAGCAAGGGCGGCGGCGTGTACCCGCGCAGCCTGAAGTCGATCGAGATCACCCCGCAGGTGCGTGAAGCGCTGGGCCTGGACGAGAACGTCAAGGCGCTGTCGCCGAACGACCTGATGAGCGCGATCCTGAAGGCACCGGTGGACCTGCTGTGGAACGGCGGCATCGGCACCTACGTGAAGGCCGCCAGCGAGCAGCACAGCGATGTCGGCGACCGTGCCAACAACGCACTGCGCGTGAACGGTGGCGAGCTGCGCTGCAAGGTGGTGGGCGAGGGCGGCAACCTCGGCATGACCCAGCTGGGCCGTATCGAGGCCGCGCAGGCCGGCGTACTGCTCAACACCGACTTCATCGACAATTCGGCCGGCGTGGATACGTCGGACCATGAAGTCAACATCAAGATCCTGCTCAATGATGTGGTGCGGGCGAAGAAGCTGACGGTCGACCAGCGCAACAAGCTGCTCGCCTCGATGACCGATGAAGTCGCCGACCTGGTGCTCAACGACAACTATCGCCAGAACCAGGCGCTGAGCCTGATGGAGCGGATGGCGGTCAAGCGCCTGGGCTCCAAGCAGCACTTCATCCGTACCCTGGAACAGCAGGGTCTGCTGGACCGGCAGATCGAGTTCCTGCCGTCCGATGCCGAGCTGTCCCAGCGCAAGGCGCGCGGCCAGGGCCTGACCCGCCCGGAGCTGTCGGTGCTGCTGTCCTACTCCAAGCTGGTGGCGTTCAACCAGCTGCTGGAGTCGGATATTCCGGAAGATCCGTACCTGTCCAAGGAGCTGCTGCGCTACTTCCCCACGCCGCTGCAGAAGAAGTACGCCGATGCGATGGAGCGTCACCGCCTGAAGCGCGAGATCATCGCCACGGCGGTGACCAACCAGACCATCAACCGCATGGGCGCAACGTTCCTGATGCGCATGCAGGAAGACACCGGCCGTTCCATCGCCGAGGTCGCCAAGGCCTACACCATCAGCCGCGAAACGCTGGATGCGCGCGCGCTGTGGGCGCAGATCGACGCCCTCGACGGCAAGGTGCCGGAGTCGGTGCAGATCGACGCGCTGGAGGTGATCTGGAAGCTGCAGCGTTCGTTCGTGCGCTGGCTGCTGTCGCGTCCGGGTGCGATGCCGGGCATCACTGAAGCGGTCAACCGCTATCAGGGCCCGTTCAACGACATCCGTGTCGCGTCGGGTGTGCTGCCGGATTCGCAGCGTCCGACCTACGAGGCGCTGGTGGCCGAGTGGAAGGAGAAGGGCCTGCCGTCCGCGCTGGCACAGCAGCTGTCCGAGCTGCACTTCCTGGAACCGGCGTTCGACATCATCGAACTGGCCCGTACCCGCAAGCTGAAGCCGGTGGACGTGTCCAAGGTGCACTTCCGCCTGGGCGATGCGCTGCAGTTGCCGTGGCTGTTCGAGCAGGTCGATGCACTGGAAGTCAACGGCCGTTGGCATGCGGTGGCACGCGGCGTGCTGCGCGACGAGCTGGCCGCCAACCATCGCAACCTGGCCGGTCAGGTGCTCGCCACCAAGGGCGGCAGTGCCGAGGCCAAGGTGGCTGCATGGATGGGCCGCGATGACAACAGCCTGCGCTTCACCCTGGCAATGCTGGCGGAACTGGCCGAGCAGAAGACCCTGGACTACCCGACCGTCTCGGTCGCGGTCCAGCGCCTGGGCCAGCTGGCCGCACACGGTGCGTGACTGATGTAGTGCCGGGCCACGCCCGGCCTGCGTGAAACGGAGCGGCCCCGCGAAAGCGGGGCCGTTCTGTTTCTGGCCATTGGGGTTGCGCCGGGCACGGCCCGGCGCTACCGGGAGCGCGGAGCCGGGTAGCGCCGGGCCATGCCCGGCGAGCGTAGCGGCGCTCGGTTATGCTCTCCCTCACGCCTTCCCCCCGGATCCACCGATGAGCGACACCCCCCGCATCGCTTTCCTGGCAAGCACCACCGAAGCTGCGCAGATGGCCCGCGCGGCCATGGTCGCGCGCTTTGGTGACCATGCCCCCGAGCAGGCCGACGTGCTCTGCCCGCTGGGTGGTGATGGCTTCATGCTGCAGACGCTGCATCGTCACGGCCACCTGGGAAAACCGGTGTTCGGCATGAAGCTGGGCACCGTAGGTTTCCTCATGAACCAGTACCGGGGCGACGACGACGTCAATGCACGCATCGCCCGCGCGGAACCGGCCAACCTGCGTCCGCTGGAGATGGTGGCGCTGACCGAATCGGGCACCAGCACCGGTTCGCTTGCGTACAACGACGTGTCCCTGCTGCGGCAGACCCGCCAGGCTGCGCATATCGGCATCGACCTCAATGGGCAGGAGCGGGTGGCCGAACTGATCGGCGACGGCGTGCTGGTTGCCACGCCCGCAGGCAGCACCGCCTACAACTATTCGGCCCACGGACCCGTGCTGCCCTTGGGCTCGCACACCATCGCGCTGACGCCATTGGCACCGTATCGCCCGCGACGCTGGCGTGGTGCCATTCTCAAGGCGGATACGGAGGTGCGCTTCCGCGTGCTGGACCCCTACAAGCGGCCGGTCAGCGTGACCGCCGATTCGCACGAGACGCGCGACGTGGTCGAGGTGACCATCCGCGAGTCGCGCGACCGCCGGGTGACATTGCTGTTCGACCCGGAACACAATCTGGAAGACCGGATCCTGAGCGAACAGTTCGTTTTTTGAGGACAATAGGCTGCCGGTCCCGTCGACCGCCAGAAGGACCCCACCGATGGGCGACAACTCCCCCCGTTTGCTGACCGTCGCGGTGACCTCGCGCGCCCTGTTCGATCTCGAGGAAAGCCACGCGCTGTTCGAGACCGATGGCGTGGCGGCCTATGCGGAGTACCAGCGCCAGCACGAGGACGACATCCTCGGTCCCGGCGTGGCCTTCCCGGTGGTGCGCAAGCTGTTGGCGCTGAACCAGGGCGCCAGCCCGGAGAACCCGCGCGTCGAGGTGATCCTGCTGTCGCGCAATTCGGCCGATACCGGCCTGCGCATCTTCAATTCGATCCAGCACTACGGCCTGGGCATCATCCGTGCCACCTTCACCGCCGGTGAGCCGACCTGGCCCTACGTGAAACCGTTCGGCACCGATCTGTTCCTGTCGGCCAATCCGGAGTCGGTCCGCAGTGCGCTGCGCCACGGGATCGCCGCTGCGACGATCCTGCCCAAGCCACCCGGCGAGACCGCTGCGGCCGCCGCGGACCAGATCGACACCGGCCGACCGTCCGGCCAGCTGCGCATTGCCTTTGACGGTGACGCGGTGATCTTCGGTGATGAAAGCGAGCGCATCTCGCGCGAACAGGGGGTTGAGGCATTCGGCCGCCACGAGCGCGAACGTGCGCGCGAACCGCTCAGCGGTGGCCCGTTCCGCGGCTTCCTGTCCGCGCTGCACACGCTGCAGGAGGTGTTCCCGGCCGGTGACAGTGCGCCGATCCGCACGGCGCTGGTCACCGCCCGTTCTGCGCCCGCGCACGAGCGGGTGATCCGCACGCTGCGCGAATGGGGCGTGCGCCTGGACGAGGCGCTGTTCCTGGGCGGCCGCCACAAGGGGCCGTTCCTGCAGGCCTTCGGTGCCGACATCTTCTTCGATGATTCGCAGCACAACATCGACAGTGCCCGCGAACACGTTGCCGCGGGCCATGTGCCGCACGGTGTCGCCAACGAGGGATGACGCGGTAGCGCCGGGCCACGCCCGGCGTTCTGCATCATGGGGTGCCGGCCATTCCCAACTGCACGTCAACCACTTTCCAGCGCAGCCCCTGCGGTTCCAGCACGACCTTCAACGGTGGTTGGCCCGGGCCGCGATCAACGTCGACGACGAAGCGGTCGAACGCTTCGAAACGGTGGCGGGCGTTCTTCAAAGGCCGTGCCGGTTCGGTCGCCGCGAAGGCATCTCCGCCCTGCAGCTCGTTGCGCCCACGCTTCCACAGCACATGGCCCTGCAGCATCGCACCGATGCCGGTCGGGGTCATCAGGGTGTCCACCGCCGCGCCCCCAAGCTGGTCGCCGAGGCCGTAGAGCAGGGCGCCGAACGGACTGCTGGCCACATCGGGGCCGGCCTGGCGCACGAGGTAATCATTGACTTGCGCACGCAGGCTGACGCGCACGCGCGGAAAGTCGACGTAGCGTTCCAGTGCGGCGGTATCGCGCTGTTCGATGGCCTTGGACAGACCCTGTATGGTCAGGTAGGGGCCGCCGAACCACACGCCGGCCAGGGCAATCACCAACAGGACCACGATCGCAGTGAGCTTCTTCATGCCGCCAGACTGCCGCAAGTGCGGCCGGGCGGGGTGAAGACTCAATGACTGGGCGAACCGCTGCCGTCGCCATAGGCCGCGACCAGGCGTTGCCGGTCGGCGGGGCGCAGTGCTTCGGGTCGCGTGGCCAGCACCTCCTCCAGACTGCCGACGCGGGTAGTGCCCAGGATGCCGGCGGCCACGCCGGGGTGGCCCAGAACGTAGGCAAACGCAGTCTGGGCCGGACGCTGGCTGTCGATCGCCGCAATGGCCCGGCGCATCGCACGTGCGCTGCGCATCAGACGGCGGCTGCTGGGCTTGAGCCACGCGCGCGCCAGGTACCAGGCATCGGCCAACCTCGGCCGGCGAGGCTGGCTGGGCAGCAGGTGGCCCTGTGCGAGCACGGTGCCTGCCAGTACGCCGATTCCGGCCGTATGCAGCTGGTCGATCAGCGGCGCACGATCCTGCTGCAGCGCGTTGTAGTCCAGCAGGACCACGTCGAATGCCTGTGGATGCGCAAGCATCCAGTGCAGCGTCGAGGCCGAGTGGGTGTTGATGCCGGTGGCGCGGATCAGGCCACGTTCGCGCAGGCGCTGCAGCGCATCGAGCAGATCGTCGTTGATGTCGTGCGCGGTGGCGCCATGCAGCTGGTAGATGTCCAGGTAATCCAGGCCAAGGTTGCGCAGCGAGGCTTCGCAGCTGGCGGTGATGGCCGCAGGCGAGAAATCGCGCTGTTCTGCGCCACTGATGCCGGCCTGTCCGGTCAGTGTGCCGCCCTTGCTGGAGATGACCAGTGACTCACGCGGGTAGCGGGCCAGCAGCGGTCGCAGGATGCGGCCCAGGCGCGGTTCGGCATGGAAGCCGGAGTAGTTGTGGCCGGTGTCGAACAGGTTCACGCCCTGGGCCAGCGCGTGCTCGACGATCGCTGCGGCGGCATGCTCGGCAAAGCGGCGATGGCCCCAGAAGCCCGAACAGCCCAGCCCGACCGGCGATACGGACAGGCCGGTGCGGCCGAGCGGGCGGCGTTGCCGGGCCAGTGGCATCAGAACTCCAGATCCAGTGCCGCGCACAGATAGTCGACGAACGGGCCGAGCGCGGCCAGGTCCTTGCCGAGCGTGGACAGCAGGCGCGGCCCGGTCATCGTCTCATCGTCCAGCGAGCGCCACATCACCCAGTTGCGATGCTTGAGATCGTCGATGAACTCGAAATCGGCGGGGAAGCCACGCGGCGGCCTGACCAGCTTCTCGCTCTGCTCGAAATCGAAACGCCGGCGCAGGGCGGGTGCATGCGCTGCGGCCTTCCAGCTGCCGGGGTTGTCCAGGATGAAATGGCGCACGCGGCGCTGGGTGTCCGGTTCGGGGTGCCACAGGCCGGCACCGACGAAGCTCTCGCCCGGCTGCAGATGCACGTAGAACGACGGAGCGGCCACTTCGCGGCGGCGTTCATGGAACAGGCGCGCGCCCTGCCAGGTCTTGTACGGCGATTTGTCGTTGGAAAAGCGCGCATCGCGATGGATGCGGAACAGCGAACCACCGACGCCACGGGTATCGGCACGGAAATGCGCGCTGACCTCGGCCAGCGCGGGCTGCAGGTCGCCCAGCAGGCGCAGGAACGGCTGCCGTACATGGTCTTCGTACTGCTGGCGATGGTCGTTGAACCAGGCCTTTTCATTGTGCCGCGCAAGGCTGCGCAGGAACCTGAAACTGGCGTCGCTGAAATAGGTGCTCACAAGCTCTCCTGCAGGTGCTGGCCCCAGTCGCGCAGCGATTGCAGCAGGGCCAGGCGGCGATCGTCGTCCGGCGCCTCGGCGGCCAGTGCATCGAGCTGCTGCTGGTACTGGGGCAGGTTGAGTTCGCCCAGGCGGCCGTCACCGAGCAGGCGCTGGCGGCGGTAGTCCTGCCAGCGCTGGCGCTCGGCCGGTGCCAGGGTGTCGGGATGATTGCGGGCGCGATAGCGGAACAGCAGTTCGGGCAGGCGCGGATCGCGGAAGCGGCCTTCCAGCGCAGCGAGCTCTGCGGGCGGCGTGGTCCGCGCCAGGGCCAGCAGTGGCTTGTCGCCATTGCCGAGGAAGCCGTCGTACAGCGAAGCATCGACGTCGGCCACGACGGCGTCCCGTGGCTGGTTGTACACCTGCCGTGCCTTCTCGGCCAGTTGCGGCGCGAATGCACGCAGCCGCTCGACCTTGGCTTCGATGGCGGCGACATCCAGGCCCAGGCGGGCGTGATCGTCGGGCCGCAGGTGGTTCCAGGCGACCAGCGCGGGGACCTTGTTCAGATGTACTTCCTTCAGCGGCACCCTAGCCACGCCTTCGGGCAGTTCGCTGGCGCGCAGGTAGAGCCGCTCGGCGATCGTTTCGGCTGGCAGCTGCAGCAGGTCGTCGATGTCACCTTCCAGATCGAACACGATCACCCGGTTGTTGATCGTCGGATGCACCGCCAGCGGCAGCACCGGCGCCGCGCACAGCCGGCTTGCCGGGTATCGCATGGAAATGTGCAGCACCGGCTTCAGCGCGCCCACGTCCAGCAGGCTGCCGACGAAACGCTTGTCGCGCAGTTTCAGCGCGTACTCCCACAACCGCGGCTGCGACTGCTTGAACAGGCGGGCCATGCCGATCGTGGCGCGCACGTCCGACAGCGCCTCATGCGCATCGCCATCGCGCACATTGTTGGCTTCGGCCAGGTGCTCGAGCTTGAACGACGTGGCGCCGTCCTCGCGCAGTGGCCAGTGGATGCCTTCGGGACGCAGGGCGCGCATCAGCCGCAGCATGTCCAGCAGGTCCCAGCGCGAGTTGCCGTTGCGCCACTCGCGCTCGTAGGGGTCATGGAAGTTGCGGAACAGGCCGTAGCGGATGAATTCGTCGTCGAAGCGCAGGGTGTTGTAGCCCAGGGCACAGGTACCCGGGCGCGACAGCTGTTCGTTGATGCGGTCGAACGCTTCCGCTTCGCTGATGCCTTCAGCCAGTGCCCGCTGCGGCGTGATGCCGGTGACCAGGGTGGCCATCGGCGAGGGCAGCAGATCGTCGGCGGGGCGCACGAAGAAACTCACCGGCGTGTCGATCTGGTTCAGATCGGCATCGGTGCGGATCGCCGCGAACTGCGAGATGCGCGTTCGCCGTGGGTCCTGTCCGAAGGTTTCCAGGTCGTAGAACAGGAAGCTGTCAGCCATCAGTGTGCGCCCTCCAGGACCGGCAGCCGGGCATGGATCTGTGCCTCCAGAGCTGCCCAGTCGATGTTCTCCAGCGACGTATGGCCGATCGTGGCGGCCACCAGCATGTCGCGCTGGATGTCGGTCCGGCGCAGTGCCTCGGCGTAGGGCGTGTGCAGGAACGTGACCATGGTGTAGTGCGGTACGAAGCGGGTCGGCCAGCGATGCTGAAGCGCCTGCTCCAGCTCGCGCTGCAGCAGGAAGGCCGGGTCGGCGACGCGATCACGCATCTCCAGGTAGTTCTCCAGGGCCATCTGCTGGATCGCATGCGCGTTCGGCTTGCGTTCTTCCTCGAAGGCGGCGAACGCGCTCTGCAGGTCGTCGGCTTCCATCAGATGGCGGGCCAGTGCCACGCAGTCCTCGAACGCGCAGTTCATGCCCTGCCCGTGGAAGGGCACCATCGCATGCGCAGCATCACCGATCAGCACGGCCTGGCCCTGCTGGTGCCAGCGCTCCAGCGTCAGCGTGCCGAGCAGGCCTGGCGGATGCTGCTCCCAGTCCGTGCGCAGGTCGGGGATCAGCGGCAACGCATCGGCGAACTCGCGCGCGAACAGGGCTTCGGCCTGGGCGCCGGTATTGACGGTGGCGAAGCTGGGCTCGCCCTGGTTGGGCAGGAACAGGGTGACCGTGAACGTGCCTTCGTGATTGGGCAGGGCGATGCACATGAAGTGGCCCCGTGGCCAGATGTGCAATGCGTTGCGTTCGATGCGGAAGCCACCATCACGGTCCGGTGGAATCTCCAGTTCCTTGTAGGAGTGATCGAGGAAGGCGATGTCCTCGCCCAGCGGCGCGCGCCGGTTCATCGCCGCGCGCAGCGCCGAGCCGGCGCCGTCAGCGCCGATCAGGCTGTCGAAGTGGATGTCGTGCGGGCTGTCGTCGCGATCGTCGATGAAGCGCGCATGGCCGGCATCGAAATCGACGGTATGCAGCCGGCGGTGGAAATGTACGGTGGCACCTGCCTGCTCGGCCAGTGTCAGCAGCGTGGTGTTCAGGTCCCTGCGATGGATCGACCAGATCACTTCGCTGTCGTCGCGGCCATAGCGCTGCAGCTGCGCGGCGCCTTCGCGCGGATGCACCATGCGTCCACGCATCATCACCGCGCGGGCCATCACCTCGTCCTCCACGCCGGCCTGCCGCAGCGCGTTGCGCCCGCGCTCGGCCAGCGCCAGGTTGATCGAGCGGCCGCTTTCGTAGTCGGCCACGCGTGGGTCACCACGGCGTTCGTACAGCGTGATCCGCCAGCCCTGCCGCGACAGCAGGATGGCGAGCAGGGATCCGGCCAGGCCGGCACCAATGATGCTCAACGAGCGGGAGGCATGTGCGATCAACGAACTGTCCAGCAGGAGGGGAGGTGCCGGCTCAGAGGCCGACCCAGGCTTCCACTTCCTCGACGAAATGGTGGACGTCCAGGTAGCGGTTGTAGAGCGGGGTGGGGGAGATGCGGATCACATCCGGCTCGCGCCAGTCGCCGAGCACGCCGACCGAGCGCAGGTGCTCGAACAGTGCGCGGCCACGCTCGCGGCCGGCGATCACCCGCAGCGAGAGCTGGCAGCCGCGCCGGTCCGGCTCGGCCGGGGTGACGATGTCGAGCACGTTGGCCAGGCGCGCGCGCACCAGGGCTTCGAGCATGCCGGTCAGTGCCAGCGACTTGCTGCGCAGGGCGTCCATGCCGGCCCGTTCGAACAGGTCCAGTGAAGCGCGCAGCGGCGCCAGGCCGAGGATCGGCGGATTGCTCAGCTGCCAGCCTTCGGCGCCGGTGGCGGGCGTGAACTGCGGGGACATCTGGAAGCGGGTGGCTTCGTCATGGCCCCACCAGCCGGCGAAGCGTGGCAGGGTGCTGTCACGGTGGTGACGCTCGTGCACGAACGCCCCGGCGACGGCCCCCGGGCCGCTGTTGAGGTACTTGTAATGGCACCACACGGCAAAGTCCGGCGCCACATCGTGCAGGCGCAGGGGCAGGTTGCCGACCGAATGCGCCAGGTCGAAGCCGATGCGCGCGCCCTGCAGGCGTGCGGCGCGGGTGATCGCATCGAGGTCGAAGGCCTGGCCGGTGCGGTACTGCACGCCCGGCCACAGCACCAGAGCCAGGCGTGGGCCATGCGTGGCGATCGCACGTTCGATCGCGGTCATCGAGATCGTGCCGCTGGCCTCGTCCGGCTGCACCTCCACCAGGCAGTCGGCCGGGTCGAAGCCATGGAAACGGATCTGCGCTTCCACCGCGTGACGGTCCGTCGGGAAGGCGCCGGCTTCCATCAGGATCACCGGTCGTTCCCGGGTTGGCCGGTAGAAGCTGACCATCATCAGGTGCAGGTTCACGCTCAGCGTGTTCATCGCCACCACTTCGCTGGGCAGCGCACCGACCACCCGCGCCAGCTGCGTGCTGACCAGGCGGTGGTAGGACAGCCATTGGGTGGGGCCGGTGAAGTGGCCTTCCACTGCCAGTTCAGCCCATTGCTTCATCACTTCCTGCACCGCCGCCTGTGCGCCGCGCGGCTGCAGTCCCAGCGAGTTGCCCACGAAGTAGGTCTGCTCGCCACCGCCGTGGCGCGGAATCAGGAATTCACTGCGCAGCGGCCGCAACGGATCTGCGGCGTCGAGAGCGATGGCATGGGTGCGGTTCAGCAGGTCGGACATGGTCGGGCAACAGGCTGCAACGGGGCTGCCAGTGTAGCGCCTGGGGCCTGCGTGATGCCGCGCGTTGCGCTCGCCGGGCATGGCCCGGCGCTACCCGGAGATCACGCGCATCGGCCATGCCGGGCCATGCCCGGCGGGTGCATCAGCCATCGCAACACCGGTAGCGCCGGGCCATGCCCGGCGGGTGCATCAGCCATCGCAACACCGGTAGCGCCGGGCCATGCCCGGCGGATGCATCAGCAATCGCCATGCCCGGCGATCGATCAGTCCGCCGCCGGTGTCGGCAACGGGTCGAGGTGGCCGCATTTGCCGCAGGTCCGCAGTTCCAGGCTGGCGTGGTAACGCGCGAAGACCTTGGGCAGGTCGGTTTCAATGTTCTGCAGCGCGAAGAACTCCTCATGCAACTTGTGGTTGCAGCGCTCGCAATGCCAGATCACACCGTCCATCTCGTGCGGCAGCCGCTTGCGTTCCACGACCAGCCCGACGCCGCCCGGTGGCCGGCGCGGCGAGTGCGGCACCTTCGCCGGCAGCAGGAAGATCTCGCCGGCACGGATCGGGATGTCGCGGACCGCGCCATCCTCCTGGACCTTCAGCACCATCTCGCCTTCGAGCTGGTAGAACCATTCGGGACCTTCGTCGTAGTGATAATCGGTGCGCGAGTTCGGCCCGCCGACCACCATGACGATGAAGTCGCCGTTGTCGATCATCTTGTTGCCCACCGGCGGTTTCAGCAGGTGACGATGTTCTTCGATCCAGGCGTGCAGGTTGATCGGCGAGGCGAGCATGGTCGGGCTCCGTGGGGGATCAGTCGCGCTTGCCCTTGCGGGGGACATAGGAAAGCGCTTTCTCGTAAGCCGGCTGCAGATCGTCCGGCGAGCCGACATCGATGCCCATTTCGCGCACGCGGCCATCCTTCAGGCTGTAGACCCAGCCATGCACCATCAGTTTCTGGCCGCGTGCCCAGGCGTCCTGCACGATGGTCGAGCGGCACAGGTTGGCGACCTGCTCGATGACATTCAGCTCGCACAGGCGGGCATGACGCAGCTCGTCGGTCTCCAGCGCATCGATGATCGCCGCGTGCTTCTGCATCACATCGCCGACGTGGCGCAGCCAGTTGTCCGCCAGGCCGACGCGGGTGTTGTGCAGGCAGGCATGCACGCCGCCGCAACCGTAGTGGCCCACGATGAGGATGTGCTTCACCTTCAGCTGGTCCACCGCGTACTGCACCACGCTCAGGCAGTTCAGGTCGGTGTGGGCGACCACGTTGGCGACGTTGCGATGCACGAACACTTCGCCCGGTGCCATGCCGATGATCTGGTTGGCCGGCACGCGCGAATCGGAGCAGCCGATCCACAGGTATTCCGGGTGCTGCTGCTTGGCCAGCTGATGGAAGAACTCGGGATCTTCCTTCTCGATGCGGTCGGCCCAGTCGCGGTTGTTCTGCAGCAGCTTGTGGATGTCTTTCATGTTCGGGTCCCTGACCTCGGTGGGGGCAAGTCGCGGCTGTCCGGCCGCGTCGTCGCGGGAGTCGGTGCGTTCAGCCGCCGGCGGCGGCCTCATCGCGGAACCAGCGCATCCACTGCGCCAGTTCGGTGGAAGGAGGGGTGTGCAGGCGATCCAACGCGTCGATCACCGCCTGCTGGTTGGCATCAGGATGGTTCTGGCTGAGCTTCAGTTTCAGCTGTACCTGTTCGACGTGGAAGTGGAACCCGACGATGGCGCGCAGCTCCGGGCCGTGTTCGGGACGGTCAGCCTCGAACCGCCACTGCTGGCCGACGCTGGCCTCAAAGCGGTCGCTGATGTCGCCGACCAGCTGGGCCAGCGCATCGGTGCCGTCGAACGGCTGCAGCTGTCCGCGCAGCTCGGCAGCGGCATAGTTCCAGGTCGGAACGCGTGCCGCCGGTTCCTTGTCCGGATACCAGCTGGCCGAGACGTAGCCATGCGGGCCATCGACCAGCACCTTGGCGGTGCCTTGGCGACGCGACTGCGGGTTGGCCCGCGCCCAGTGGCCGCGCAGTTCGATGCGCTGGCCATCACGCCGGTACAGCACCGGCACGCGGGTCAGCTCGGGCAGGCCGTCGTCACCGGTGGTGAGCACGGTGACGAACGGATCGCGCGCCAGCAGGCGGTCCAGCCAGATCAGATCGGTCTCGGCGAAGGCGCGCGGAGTGAACATCGGCCTGGGCTCAGGCGCGCCCGCCCAGCGATTGCACCATGCGGCCACGCAGGCCCTCGTCGCTGTCGGCGTGCGGTGGCTGCACCTCATGCAGGCTGAAGCCGCGCACCAGCGCATCTTCTTCGTCCAGGCCGTCGAATTCGACGAAATCGGCGTCGAACAGCTGCGCGCGGGCAGTGTCCTCGCTGTCGTAGCTGAGGGTGTTGCCATCACTGTCGAGCACTTCGGCCGTGCCGGCCGGGCGCACGCGCAGGCGGGCCCAGATCAGGGTGTTGCCGAGGCTGGCCAGCCACCAGCTGTCGTGCGGGGCGGAGAGATCGTTCATGTAGGCGTTACCAGAGCGAAGCCAGCCAGAGCAGGGCAGCCATGCCCAGTCCGGCCAGCAGGGTCAGCAGCGAAACCCAGGCGGGCGTGGCCAACCCGGACAGCGAGCGATCCGGCTGCTGCCGGTAGTCGCGGCGCAGCAGCCAGGCCAGGGCATCGGGCTTGAGGAAGGCGCCGCTGCCGAAGCGCTGTGCCAGCGCCGGATGGCGGTCACGCACGTGCACCAGGGTCAGCGGCCAGAAGATCACGAAGGCACTGAACCCGGCCACTGCGACGCCGACAAAGCAGAGGGCGAAGAACAGGGTCATGGGGGCAGTACCTCCGTGGTCGGTGGTGGGGCTTAGAAGTCCGCGCTGCCGGGAGCGCGCGGGTAAGGAATCGCATCGCGGATGTTGGACAGGCCGCAGACGTACACCACCAGGCGCTCGAAGCCCAGGCCGAAGCCGGCGTGCGGCACCGAGCCGTAGCGACGGAAATCGCGGTACCAGCTGTAATGCTCACGGTCCAGGCCGAACTGGGCCATGCGCGCGTCCAGCACGTCCAGGCGCTCTTCGCGCTGGCTGCCACCGATGATCTCGCCGATGCCCGGCGCCAGCACGTCCATCGCGGCGACGGTCCTGCCGTCGTCGTTCAGGCGCATGTAGAACGCCTTGATGTGCTCGGGGTAGTTGGTCACCACCACCGGGCGGCCGACGTGTTCCTCGGTCAGCCAGCGCTCGTGTTCGGTCTGCAGGTCCAGGCCCCATTCGACCGGGAAGTCGAACTTCCGGCCAGACTTCTGCAGCAGGCTGACCGCATTGGTGTAGTCGATGCGCTCGAACGGCGCGTTGATGAAGTCTTCCAGCTTGGTGATCGCGTTCTTGTCCACGCGCTCGGCGATGAAGGCCAGATCATCGCTGCGCTCGTTCAGCACCGCGCGGAACAGGTACTTGAGGAACTCCTCGGCCAGGCGCGCATCTTCGGCCAGGTCGGCGAAGGCGATCTCCGGCTCGATCATCCAGAACTCCGCCAGATGGCGGGTGGTGTGGCTGTTCTCGGCGCGGAAGGTCGGGCCGAAGGTATACACCTTGCTCAGGGCCAGGCAGTAGGCCTCGACGTTCAGCTGGCCGGACACGGTCAGGAACGTCTCCTTGCCGAAGAAGTCGCGGCTGAAATCGATCGCGCCCTTCTCATCGCGCGGCAGGTTCACCATGTCCAGCGTGGACACACGGAACATCTGGCCGGCGCCTTCGGCGTCGGAGGTGGTGATGATCGGGGTGCTGATCCAGTTGAAGCCGTTCTCGTGGAAGAAGCGGTGCACGGCCTGGGCCAGGCAGTTGCGGATGCGGGTGACCGCGCCGAACAGGTTGGTGCGCGGGCGCAGGTGCGCCACTTCACGCAGGAACTCCGGCGTCATCGGCTTGGGCTGGATCGGGTAGGTGAGCGGGTCTTCGACCCAGCCGACCACCTCGACCGCACTGGCCTGGATCTCGAACGACTGGCCCTTGCCCTGCGATTTCACCAGGATGCCGGTGGCCACCAGCGAGCAGCCGGTGGTGAGGCGCTTGACCTCGTCGAAATTGGCCAGGGTGTCGTTGGCTACGACCTGGATCGGGGCGAAGCAGGAGCCGTCGGTCACATTCACGAAGGCCAGATTCGCTGAACCGCGCACCGTGCGCACCCATCCGCGTACCGTGACTTCGCCGCCTTCCGGGATCTTCCCGGCAAGCGCATGTTCAACGCTGACCACCGTCATGACTTGAATCCTCTGCTGATCGACTCGATCTGTGAACACGGGAGTTTACCGGTTGCAGCGTTCCGCTTGCGAGGCATTTTTCGTGGCAACGGCTCCTTATAATGTCCCCGTACCTCTGGAGTAGCCCCATGGCTGTCAGCCTGACCCCCATTGCCTTCGAGCGCGTGCAGCGCTTTGTCGCCCAGACCCCCGGCGCGCTCGGCCTGCGCTTCGGCGTGACCAAGACCGGCTGTTCCGGCTGGGGCCACGTGACCGACCTGGCCCGCGACGAGCGCGAGGGCGACACCGTGTTCGACCAGGACGGCGTGAAGATCTATGTCGACGCCAAGAGCCTGGCGCTGGTGGACGGCACCGTGATCGACTTCGGCAAGCACGGCCTGAGCGAGACGTTCACGTTCAGCAACCCCAACGCCACCGCCGAGTGCGGTTGCGGTGAAAGCTTCACCACCGACGCCGACAAGGCCTGACGCACGGTTGCGGCACCCGTCGGGCATGGCCCGGCACGAAGGACCCACGGATGGAACGCCCGGTTTTCACCTATCACCCCAACGCCTACGCGACCGCCTTCGAAGCGGTCGATGGGGTCTGTGACGGCTGCGGCCAGCCGCGGACGCTGCGCTACTGCGGGCCGTTCTACACCGCCCTGAAACCCGATTACCTGTGCCCGTGGTGCATTGCCGATGGCAGTGCGTCTGCACGCTTCGGGGGCGAATTCACCGGCTGGAGTGATATCGAGGGGGTGTCGCCGGACCCGGCCGACCCGCCGCCGACCATCCCCCGTGAGATGCTGCTGGAGATCTGCGAGCGCACGCCGGGCTATCGGTCCTGGCAGCAGTCGGTCTGGCTCAGCCATTGTGAACGGCCCTGCGCGTTCCTCGGATTCGCCGGTAGCGAGGACCTGCTGCCCATCCGGGATCAGGTCCGGCCGGACGTGGCGGAGGTCAACCCGGGCGAGGCCGACTGGGTGCTGGAACACCTGACCCGTGATGGTGAGATGGTCGGTTGCCTGTTCCAGTGCCTGGAGTGTGGCCAGCACCGCCTTCACGTCGATCTGGGCTGAATACGCTGCCGGGTTCAGGTTGCCGGCGGGCCGCCTGGTTGCCCGCCACCCCCATCTGCGCCATAATGCGCGGCTTCCTGCCTTCCTGGCGGGAACCCTTGCCCCACCGCGGTCTCAACGGCGGGGGGCTGTCCGGCCGCAAGGCCACATCCGAAAGGTAGAAAAAACATGAGTCGTCATTACGAAATCGTGTTCATGGTCCACCCGGACCAGAGCGAGCAGGTCCCGGCCATGATCGAGCGCTACAAGTCGCTGGTCGAGAACGGCAACGGCACCATCCACCGTCTGGAAGACTGGGGCCGCCGCCAGCTGGCATACCCGATCCAGAACCTGGTGAAGGCGCACTACGTGCTGCTGAACATCGAAGCCGACCAGGCCGTGCTGAACGAGCTGACCGAAAGCTTCCGCTTCAACGACGCCGTGCTGCGCAACCTGGTCATCAAGCGTGACGAGGCTGACACCGAGCAGTCGCTGATCATGAAGAGCAAGGACGAGAAGGGTGACAAGCCGGAGCGCGGTGAGCGCCGTCGTCGTGACGACGAAGAAGGCGAGTCCACCACCACCGCTGACAACGAAGCCGGCGAAGACGCCGCTTCCGCCGCCTAAGGAGCCTTCCCATGTCCAAGTTCTTCCGTCGCCGCAAGTTCTGCAAGTTCACGGCTGAAGGTGTCAAGGAGATCGACTACAAGGATCTCAACACCCTGCGCCAGTACCTGACCGAGAACGGCAAGATCGTGCCGAGCCGCGTCACCGGTACCAAGTCGAAGTACCAGCGTCAGCTGGCGACCGCCGTCAAGCGCGCTCGCTTCCTGGCCCTGATTCCGTACACCGACAACCACGACGTCTGATGCCCGGCGGGGTGGCCGCGTGCCGCCCCGTTGTGCCAGCTATTCGGACAGCCTTTGTTGCGGGGCATCGCCTCGCTAACGAATAACTTATCTGGAGTAAAACCATGCAGCTGATCCTCCTGCAGAAGGTCACCAACCTCGGCAACCTGGGTGACCTGGTCACCGTCAAGCCGGGCTACGGCCGTAACTTCCTCGTGCCGCAGGGCAAGGCCGTGCCGGCCACCGAGAGCAACAAGGCTGAGTTCGAAGCCAAGCGCGCCGAGTACGAAGCCAAGGCCCAGTCCATCCACGCCGAGGCTGAAGCCCGCAAGGCGAAGCTGGAAGGCGCGAGCGTCACCATCGCCGCCAATGCTTCGACCGAAGGCAAGCTGTACGGCTCGGTCGGCCCGCGCGACATCGCCGAGGCCTTCACCGCCGCCGGCCTGCCGCTGGAAAAGAGCGAAGTCATCCTGGGCGAAGGCGCGTTCCGCAACATCGGCGAGTACGACGTGCTGATCCACCTGCACGCCGACGTCGAGACCACCGTCAAGGTCGTCGTCGAAGCCGAAGCCTGATCCCACGCCGCAAGGCCTGGCATCACCGCAGAACGGGCGCCCGCGAGGGTGCCCGTTTTGTTTTGTCGGCCCGCCCGACGGGCGCGCGGGCCCCGATGTTCCACGCCCATTCGTAGAACACGGCCACATCGGTATACTCAGGGCGTCACACCCGTTCCACGGTCGGCGATCCCAGCAGGATCAATGACTTGGAGGGTAAACGCAGGCCGCTTGCCGGCCCCAGTCCGGAACCCCTATGCGTCTTTCCACGATCAAGCTGTCCGGCTTCAAGTCTTTCGTCGATCCGACCACCCTGCATCTGCCGACCAACATGACCGGCGTGGTGGGGCCCAATGGCTGCGGCAAGTCGAACATCATCGACGCCGTGCGCTGGGTCATGGGCGAGAGTTCGGCCAGCCGCCTGCGCGGCGACTCGCTGACCGACGTGATCTTCTCCGGTTCCAACGCCCGCAAGCCCGTCTCGCAGGCCACGGTCGAGCTGATCTTCGACAACTCCGACCACACCATCTCCGGCGAGTACGCCTCGTTCAACGAGATCTCGGTGAAGCGCACGGTCAGCCGCGACGGCACCAGCAACTACTACCTCAACGGCACCAAGTGCCGCCGCCGCGACATCACCGATCTTTTCCTGGGGACCGGCCTGGGCCCGCGCAGCTACTCGATCATCGAACAGGGCATGATCAGCCAGATCATCGAGGCGCGTCCCGAGGATCTGCGCGTCTACCTGGAAGAGGCGGCCGGAATCTCCAAGTACAAGGAGCGGCGCAAGGAAACCGAAACCCGCATCCGCCACACCCGCGAGAACCTTGATCGCCTGGGCGACCTGCGTGAGGAGATCAGCAAGCAGCTCGAGCACCTCAAGCGCCAGGCCCGGCAGGCGGAGCAGTACCAGGCGTTGCAGGAAGAGCGCAGGGTCAAGGATGCCGAGTGGAAGGCGCTGGAGTTCCGTGGCCTCGATGGGCGCCTGTCGAAGCTTCGCGAGGGCCTGTCGCAGGAAGAAACCCGGCTTCAGCAGCTGATCGCGGACCAGCGCGACGCCGAGGCCCGCATCGAGACCTCGCGCATGCGCCGCGAGGAAGCGGCCGACGCACTCAATACCGCGCAGGCCACGGTCTACCAGGTCGGTAGTACCTTGGCCCGCCTGGAGCAGCAGATCCAGCACCAGCGCGAGCTGTCGCAGCGCCTGCACAAGGCCCGCGACGAGACGCGGCAGGCATTGGCCGAGCTGGGCCAGCACATCAGTGGCGATGAGGCCAAGCTGATGGTGCTGCGCGAGGCGGTGGACGCCGCGACCCCGCAGCTGGAGGCGCTGCAGGAAGAGAACGAGATCAAGCAGGAAAGCCTGCGCGAGGCCGAAGCCCGCCTGGCCGACTGGCAGCACCGCTGGGAACAGCACACCTCACAGAGTTCCGAGGCCTCGCGCGCCGGCGATGTCGAGCGCACCCGCGTGGACTACCTGGACCGGCAGATCCTCGATGCCGACCGGCGTCGCGAGGCGCTGGCCGCCGAGCGTGCCGGGCTGGACGTGGACGCGCTGGAAGAAGCCTTCGAGCAGCTGCACCTGCAGCACGACACGCAGAAGACCGCACTGGACGAGCTGAGCGAACAGGTCGAGCAGCGCAAGCAGGGCGTGGCCACCGTGCAGGAACAGCAGCGCAACGGTCAGAACGAACTGGCCGAGCTGCGCAAGCAGGTCAATGGCCTGCGCGGTCGCCTGGCATCGCTGGAAACCCTGCAGCAGGCCGCACTCGGCCAGGAGCAGGGCGCCGCGGTTGCCTGGTTGAAGGCGCGCGGGCTGGATTCGGCCGCGCGCGTGGGCGAGCGCCTGGATGTCGATGCCGGTTGGGAAAACGCGGTGGAAAGCGCCCTCGGCCAGCTGATCGAAGGCGTGCTGGTGGACGACCCGGCAGCGCTGGTCGATGCGCTGGGCGAACTGGGCGAAGGCCGCATCGCACTGGTGTCTGACGATGCCAGCGATCTGGACGTCGCCGCGACATCGCTGGCCGCGCGCGTGCGCGGACCGACGGCGATCCGACGCCTGCTGGCGCATCTGCATGGCGCGCGGGATCTGGACGAGGCCCGTGCCCTGCAGGCCCGGCTGCCCGCCGGTGATTCGATCATCACCCAGCGCGGCGAGCGTCTCGGCCAGGGCTGGGTGCGCGTGTCGCGCTCCGGTGCGGCCAAGCAGGGTGCGCTGCTGCGCGAGCGCGAGATCAATGAGCTGCGCGAGCAGATCGAACAGCTGCAGAACCGTGAGGTCGAGCTGGAAGATCAGCTGTCCGGCTTCCGCGAGCAGCTGTTGGCCGCCGAACAGCAACGCGAAGATGCGCAACGGGCGCTGTACCTCGCGCACCGTGCGGTATCCGAGCTGGCGGGTCAGCTTCAGGGCCAGCAGGGAAAGGTGGAGGCCGCACGCGCGCGCATCGATCGCATCGAAGGCGAGCTGAGCCAACTGCTGGAGACCCTCGAGGTCAACCGCGAGCAGGCGCGCGAGGCACGTTCGCGGCTGGAGAGTGCCGTCAGCAGCATGGGCGACCTGGAATCGACCCGGCAGGCCCTGGAAAGCGAACGCCGGCAGCTGGCCGAAGCACGCGACCTCGCCCGCGAAGCCGCACGGGCGGTGCGCGAACGCGCGCATTCGCTGGCACTGACCCTGGAATCGCAGCGCGCACAGGTGGCATCGCTGAGCCAGGCGCTGGAGCGCATGAGCACCCAGCGCGGGCAGCTGGATTCGCGCCTGGGCGAACTGCATTCGCAGCTGGACGAGGGTGATTCGCCGGTCGAATCGCTGCAGGCCGAGCACCAGAATGCGCTGGAAGAGCGCGTGCGTGCCGACCGTGTGCTGGCCGAAGCGCGTACTCTGCTTGATGGCATCGACGCCGAGCTGCGCAATTTCGAACAGACCCGCCACCAGCGTGATGAGCAGGCGCTGGCGCAGCGCGAGCGTATTTCCCAGCGCAAGCTGGACCAGCAGGCCCTGGTGCTCAGTGCTGACACCCTGCAGGCTGCGGTGGAGAAGGCCGGCTTCGTGATGGCCGACCTGCTCAACGCATTGCCCGAGGACGCCCGCCTGGGGGACTGGGAGCAGGCCGTGCACCAGATCGACGGTCGCATGCGCCGGCTGGAGCCGGTCAACCTGGCGGCGATCCACGAGTATGGCGAGGCATCGCAGCGGTCGGAGTATCTCGATTCGCAGCATGTGGACCTGACCACGGCGCTGGAGACCCTGGAAGACGCCATCCGCAAGATCGACCGCGAAACCCGCGGCCGATTCAAGGATACGTTCGACCGGGTCAACGCCGGTGTGCAGGCCCTCTATCCGCGCCTGTTCGGCGGTGGCCATGCCTATCTCGAACTGACCGGTGAAGATCTGCTCGACACCGGCGTGACCATCATGGCGCGTCCGCCGGGCAAGCGCGTATCCAGCATCTCGCTGCTGTCCGGCGGCGAGAAGGCGATGACTGCGGTGGCGCTGGTGTTCGCGATCTTCCAGCTCAATCCGGCGCCGTTCTGCCTGCTGGACGAAGTGGACGCACCGCTGGACGAGGCCAACGTCGGCCGCTTGGCCAACATGGTCAAGGAAATGAGCGAGAAGGTGCAGTTCCTGTTCGTCAGCCACAACAAGGCGACGATGGAAGCCGCGCAGCAGCTGTCGGGCGTGACCATGCGCGAGCCGGGCGTCAGCCGCCTGGTCAGCGTGGACCTGGAAGAGGCCGCGCGATTGGCGGGCGCGGCCTGACGTGCCATCCTAGCTACCTGAATGAACTAGCCGGAGAACCTATCGAATGTCCGACACGGCACTGTTGCGCATCGGCATCCTGGCCGCCGGCCTGCTGTTGATCGCCGCGATCTTCCTGTTTGGCCGTCCGAAGAAGAAGCCCCAGGGCCGCCGCGTGGAAGGCACCGAACCGACCAGCAGCGAGCGCCGCGAACCGGTCCTGGGCGAGGACGGCGTACCGTTGGCCGATACCCGCCTCGATCCGGCACTGGGCAAAGAGGGGCAGCAGGCCGAACTGGGCCTGGCCGACACCGAAGCCGGCGCGGCCAGCGACCTGGGCAAGCGCGCCACCCAGGATTTCGACAAGATCGTCTCGCTGTTCGTGGCCGCACGGGCCGGCGAGCAGCTGCGGGGCGAGGACATCGTCGTGGCGGCCGAGAAAACCGGTCTGGTGTTCGGCCACATGAACGTGTTCCACCGTCTGGTGGAGGGCCATCCGGAACGGGGGCCGATCTTCTCGATGGCCAGCATCATGAAGCCGGGCAGTTTCGACATGGCCAACATCCGTGCCATGGAGACGCCGGCCATCGCCTTCTTCCTGACCCTGCCGGCGCCGCTGACCGCGCTCGATGCCTGGGAGAAGATGCTGCCGACCGTGCAGCGCATGGCCGAGCTGCTGGACGGCGTGGTGCTGGACGACAGCCGCAACGCGCTCGGCCGCCAGCGCATCGCCCACATCCGTGACGAGCTGCGTGCCTATGACCGCCAGCACCAGGCGCCGCCCCTGACCAAGACCCCGCGCTGGTAAGCGCGGTCATCCCGGGTATGCCGACCCACGGTCGGCACCCACCACCACAGCAGATCCATCGCCTGCGTGGATGAAGTCAGGAAGGCACCCCGGCGACCTGGGCGAACGCGGCGCGGAACGCGGCCATCTCCTCCTCGGTGCCAACGGTCACACGGACGCGCTGCGGCCAGATCGGCCAGCTGCGACCGATCACCACACCCTGTGCGGCCATCGCCCTGGCAAAGGCGGCACCGTCGCGCTGGACGTCCACCACGAAACAGTTCGCTTCCGACGGCAGGCAGCTGAAGCCACGCTTGCCCAGCCAGGCGATGGTCGCCTGCCGGATCTTCGCGTTCTGCAGACGGCGCTGCGGAACCAGCTGCGGATCGTGCAGGCTGGCCAGGGCGGCGGCCAGCGCCGGCACCGGCAACGGGTTGTCGCCGAGGCTGCCCAGCTCGCGCAGGCGATCGGGATGGGCCGCTGCCACGCCCAGGCGCAGTCCGGCCATGCCATACAGCTTGGAGAAGGTCCGCAGCACGATCAGGTCATCGCGCTCCGCCACCTGCGCGATCAGGCTCGGCTGGTCGCTGTACTGCAGGTACGCTTCGTCCACCAGCACCCGTGTTCCGGCGGACTTGCTGGCCAGCAGCCAGGCGAGCTCGGCGGGCGGGCTGATCGAACCCGTGGGGTTGTTGGGGTTGCACACATACATCAGCCCGGTCGGGCGCGCGTGCGCGGCAGCCACCATCGCGCGCACGTCGTGCGCGCCGTCGCTGCGCAGAGGCACTTTGCTGACGTGTGCGCCCCGCGCGGCGGCCACGTCGCCAATCGCCTCGAAGGTCGGATCAGCCACGACCAGGCCCTGCTGCGGGCCGGTCCAGATTGCGGCGGCGCGGTTCAGGGGCTCGCTGGAGCCCGGGTAGAGGCGCAGGTGATCGGCACTGACGCCGCTGTGTTCGACGAACGCATCACGGACCTGCGCCGCCAGCTCGAAGCGGTAGCGGCCGCAGCGCGCGATACTGTCGCGAGCGGCCGATTGCGCAGCGGCGGAAGGCCCATACGGGCATTCATTGAAGTTCAGCAGCACCGGCCCATCGGCGCGCGGCGACGGGGGAGCCGCAGCCGGGGCGGTTTGCGCGTATCCCAGGCCCGGCAGGCCACTGCCGGCGACGGCGAGGCCGGCACCGGCCAGCTGCAGGAAGCGACGACGGGAGGCGGGCGGGGTCATGGGCAGGATTCCTGAGGGCGGCCGACGCACGCTAGCGCTGCCGGTGGAGGGCGGCAAGCCCGTCTTTCGTGGAGCGGTGCCCGGCGCTGCCGGGGCGGGGACGTTACAGGGCATGACGGCCGGGCGCGGTAGAATCCCCAGCCGCCCCAGAATCACCGATCACGATGAGCCCCAGCCCCGCCGAACGCGTCGATGAACTCCGCCGGCAGATCGCCCAGGCCAACCGCGCCTATCACGAGCTGGATGCGCCGGAGATCCCCGACGTCGATTACGACCGGCTGGTGCGCGAGCTGGAAGCACTGGAACGTGCGCACCCTGAACTGGCCCGCGCGGACAGCCCGACCCAGCAGGTCGGCGCGCGTCCCTCCGGGCGTTTCGCTGAAGTCCGCCACGCGGTGCCGATGCTGTCGTTGTCCAATGCCTTCAGCGATGAGGAGGTGACCGACTTCGTGCGCCGCATCGACGAACGCCTGCGGCGCGGTGCCGCGCGCTTTTCGGCGGAGCCGAAGATGGACGGGCTGGCGATCAGCCTGCGCTACGAGGATGGACATTTCGTTCTGGGTGCGACCCGCGGCGATGGCACGACCGGCGAAGACGTGACGGCCAACCTGCGCGAGATCGGCGACATCCCCCGGCGTCTGCACGGCAAGGGCTGGCCGGACGTGCTGGAAGTGCGCGGTGAGGTCTACATGGCCCGTGCCGACTTTGAAGCCTACAACGATCGCGCCCGGCTGCATGGCGGCAAGGTACTGGCCAACCCGCGCAATGCGGCGGCCGGGTCGTTGCGCCAGCTCGATCCGAAGATCAGCGCGCAGCGCAAGCTCAGCTTCTTCGCCTACGGCACCGGAGAAGTGCAGGGCGGCGAACTGCCCGATACCCATTCGGGCACGCTCGCGCAGCTGGGTGCCTGGGGCTTCCCGGTCAGCGATCTGTGCAGGGTGGTGGAAGGTGCCGACGGGTTGCTGGCCTACTATCGCGATATCGGCGAACGCCGCGATGGCCTGCCCTTCGACATCGATGGCGTGGTCTACAAGCTGGACGACCGCGCCGGCCAGCAGGCGATGGGTTTCGTCTCGCGCGCACCGCGCTGGGCCATCGCGCACAAGTTCCCGGCGCAGGAACAGAGCACCACGCTGGAAGCGATCGAGATCCAGATCGGCCGCACCGGCGCCGCCACTCCGGTCGCGCGCCTGGCGCCGGTCGCCGTGGCCGGCGTGATCGTCTCCAACGCAACCCTGCACAATGCGGACCAGATCGAGCGCCTGGACGTGCGGGTGGGTGACAGCGTGATCGTGCGCCGTGCCGGCGACGTGATTCCCGAAGTGGTCAGCGTCATCCTCGACCGCCGGCCGCCGGGCACCACGCCGTGGCAGATGCCCACGCGCTGCCCGGTCTGTGGCTCGGAGATCGTGCGCGAAGAGGGCGCGGCCGCGTGGCGCTGCTCCGGTGAGTTGTCGTGCCCGGCGCAGCGCAAGGAGGCCATCGCCCATTTTGCTTCACGTCGCGCGATGGATATCGATGGCCTGGGTGACAAGTACATCGAAACCCTGGTGGATGCCGGCATCGTCAAGGGCGTGGCGGACCTGTACCGGCTCACCCGCGACCAGCTGCTGCACCTGAAGCTGGTGCTCGACGCGGAAGATCCGTCCGCGCTGGCCGCGAGCCTGGCGCCGCACCTGCCGGCCGAAGGCAGCGGCACCGTGCTCAATGCCGTGCTCAAGCTCGATGGCAACGACGTGGCCTGGCGCGCGAAGGCACTGGCGCAGCCGGCCAGCTTCGAGTGGAACACGAAGAAGATCGCGACGCGCTGGGCCGACAACCTGATCGCCGCGATCGACACCAGTCGTGCCACCACGCTGGAACGGCTGTTGTTCGCGCTGGGCATCGAACATGTCGGCGAAAGCACGGCCAAGGCGTTGGCGCAGTGGTTCGGTGATCTGGCCTTGATCCGACGACTGCCCTGGCCACTGTTCAAGCGCGTGCCGGACATCGGTGGCGAAGTGGCACGTTCGCTCGGTCACTTCTTCGAGCAGCAGGGCAACCAGCAGGCCATTGACGATCTGCTGCAGGTCGGCCAGGTGCGCATCAGCGACGTGCATCCGCCCAGTGCGAAGCTGCGTGAGGGGCTGGACCTGGCTCAGCTGCTGGTGGAATCGGAGATCCCCGGCATCACCCGCCTGCGCGCGGAAAAGCTGGTGGCGGTGCTGCCCAGCGCGCAGGCCGTGCTCGATGCCGAGCATGGCCAGTTCGTCAATGCCGGATTGCCCGAGGACACCGCGCGCGGCCTTGCCCAGTGGCTGGAAGCGGACAGCCATGGCGTGATGCTGCTGGCTGCCGAGGAGGCGATGCAGCAGATCCTGGCCAAGGCGCCCGCGCTGACCGAAATCGTCGCCGGTCCGCTCGACGGGCAGACCGTGGTCCTGACCGGCACCCTGGCCCAGCTCACCCGCGATGTGGCCAAGGAGCGACTGGAGGCGCTGGGAGCCAAGGTGTCCGGCAGCGTGTCGAAGAAGACCCACTTCGTGGTGGCGGGTACCGAAGCCGGCTCCAAGCTGGACAAGGCGCTGGCCCTGGGAGTGCCGGTGTGGGACGAAGCGCGTCTGCTGGCCTTCCTCGCCGACCACGAATGATGACCCCGCCGGGCATGACATGCGCCCGGCCCGAAACAGCAAGGGATTCCCGATGCAGACTGCCCCGCTGGACTTCCGACTGGCCACCCGCGCCGACGAGGAACTGCTGATCTCGCTGATGCGCGCGTTCTACGCCGAGGACAGGATCGAGTTCGATGACGTGCGCGTGCGTCGCGGTGTCGATGCACTGCTGGCCGATCCGCGCAACGGCGAAGTGCTGCTGTGGCTGGACGAGGCCGGTCAGGTGGTCGGCTATGCGGTGATCGCGATGGGCTTCAGCCTGGAGCAGGGCGGGCATTTCATGCTGCTTGACGAGCTCTATCTGGGGCCGCGGGCGCGCGGCCGTGGCCGGGGCAAGCAGGCGCTGGCCATCTGCGAACAGCGTGCGCGCGGACGCGGGGTCAGCCGCCTGCGCCTGGAGGTGAACCACCACAACGAACTGGCGCGTCGGCTGTATCTGGCCAGCGGCTACATCGATGACACCCGCGACCTGCTGACCCTGCCGCTGGATCACCCGCGCCCGGAGGGCATCCTGTGAGCGACGCCCTGCGGCGCAAACTGCAGCAGCGTGCCGCGCTGAACGCGCTGGTGCGCCGCTTCTTCGCAGAGCGTGACGTGCTGGAGGTGGAGACACCGATCCTGTCGGTGGCGGGCAATACCGAGCCCAACATCGACAGCTTCCATACCGACTTCAGCGGCCATGTCGACGCCGGCGGCCGCCGTCGCTGGCTGCGTACCTCGCCGGAGTACCCGCTCAAGCGGCTGCTCGCTGCCGGTGTCGGCGACTGCTACGAACTGGGGCGGGTGTTCCGCAACGGCGAGGCCGGCGGGCGCCATAACCCGGAGTTCACCCTGCTGGAGTGGTACCGGGTTGGCTGGGACCATCACCGGCTGGTGCAGGAAACCGCGGAGCTGGTCCGCCTAGCGCTGGGCCTGGTTGGACGCAGCGCCAGCCTGCGTGTGCTGAGCTACCGCGAGCTGTTCCAGCAGCAGGTGGGCGTGGATCCGTTCCAGACCGATGAGGCCGGGCTGCGCGCTGCGCTGGGTGACGTGCATATCGACCCGGTCGGGCTGACCCGCGACGACTGGCTGGATCTGCTGATGACCCATCGCATCCAACCGCATTTCGATGACGCGGTCATGACTGTGGTCCACGACTGGCCGGCGAGCCAGGCAGCACTGGCCCGCATCCGCCCCGGTACGCCGCCGCTGGCCGAGCGGTTCGAGCTGTACCTGGGGGCCGTGGAGCTGGCCAATGGCTATCACGAACTGAACGATGCCGACGAACAACGGGCGCGTTTCCAGCACGACCTGCAGCGCCGTCATGCGCGCGGGCAGGTGCAGCCGGCGCTGGACGAGGCACTGCTGGCGGCGTTGCCTGCCATGCCCGCGTGTGCGGGTGTCGCGGTCGGCATCGATCGCCTGTTGATGGCGATGAACCGCACGCCCCGCATCGCCGACGTGCTGGCCTTTGATTTCGCCGACGCCTGAGCACACGCGGCTTTCTGAACCAGACAGACTGAACGGATTGCCGCGTCCGCGCGCTTGATTCAGCAAGCTCGATGATGCTCTCATCACTCCCGATGCCAGACACTGGCATGGCAGTTCGTCCAGTCCTATGGGGAAGGCTTTGGTCAAGTGGTTTGCGGTTGTGGCGGCACCGGTCTACTCCATCGCGATGTGGGGAGTGCTGACGCCGTTGCCGGCATCGGCGCAGCAGGCCGGCTATGACGGCGAAGTCGTCACCTGCGAGTCACGCGACATGGCCTGGGTGCACTGCGATATCGATGTCAGCAACGGCGTCGATCTGGTCCGTCAGTTGTCCAGCAACAGCTGTATCCGTGGCAGCGAATGGGGCACCGACCGCAGCGGCGTGTGGGTCACGCTCGGCTGCCGTGCCGAGTTCCGGGCCCGCCCGGCGCAGGGAGTGGCTGCGGCCGAGCCAGGCAGCAAGCGCAAGGTGCGCCGCGTGGTCCGCTGTGAATCCAATGGCCGTCCGCAGAGTTGTCCGGTGCGTCTGGACGGCGCACCGGTGCGCCTGCTGCGGCAGCTGTCGGTGCTGCCATGCCGGGAAGGGCAGGGCTGGGGTTACAAGCGCAACGAGGTGTGGACCAGCCGTGGCTGCCAGGGCGATTTCGAGGTGGCCGATGAGCAGGGCCGTTTCGTCGACGTGCCGCGCAGGCTGACCTGCGAATCCAAATCGAAGAAGCGCCGGTTCTGCGGCGCCAGCATCTCCGTCGGTGCCGCAGTGCGACAGCAGTTGTCCAGCACCGAGTGCGTGGAGGGCAGCACCTGGGGCTGGAGCCGCAACGGCATCTGGGTGGACGGCGGTTGCCGCGCCGAATTCTCGGTGAATTGAATCCGGCCGGGTGCCTGCGCGAGGGGGCGTGGCCCTACAATGGGCCCATGAACACTGCCACCGACCTCGATTACGCCCGCTACGACCACATCCGCCCGATCCTGTGGACCGGCGATGCCCTGCAACTGCTGGACCAGCGCAAGCTGCCGTTCGTGGTCGAGCATGTGGTATGCCGGGACAGCGATGAAGTCGCCGCGGCCATCCACGCCCTGACCGTACGTGGCGCCCCGGCCATCGGCATCGCGGCGGCCTGGGGCGTTGTGCTGGCGGCGCGTGAGTTGCAGGCGGCCGATGGCCCGCTCGCCCTGCAGCAGCTTGAGCCGGCGCTGCAGCGGCTCAACGCCTCACGCCCGACTGCCGTCAACCTGGCCTGGGCACTGGCGCGGATGCGTCGTTGCCTGGGCAGCGCCGGTGCGGACTGGAAGACGCTGCTTGAAGCGGAAGCACGGGCCATCGCCGAGGAAGACCTGGCCGCCAACCGCCACATGGGGGCGCTCGGCGCCGGCCTGATCGATGCCGGCAGCGGCGTGCTGACCCACTGCAATACCGGCTCGCTGGCCACCGCCGGCTTCGGCACCGCGCTGGGCGTGATCCGCGCCGGCATGGCCCAGCACCGGATCGCCCGCGTGTTCGCCGGCGAGACCCGTCCGTGGCTGCAGGGCGCGCGCCTGACTGTCTGGGAACTGCAGCAGGATGGCATCGACGCCACCCTGATCGCCGATTCGGCCGCCTCGCACCTGATGAAGACCGGGGCCGTGCAGTGGGTGATCGTCGGCGCCGACCGCATCTGCGCCAACGGCGATACCGCCAACAAGATCGGCACCTACCAGCTGGCCATCGCCGCGCGCCACCATGGCGTGAAATTCATGGTCGTGGCGCCGTCCTCGACGGTCGACATGGAGACCGTCGACGGCAGCCAGATCGAGATCGAACAGCGCGATCCGGGCGAGCTGTACGGCGTGGGCGGGACGCGCACGGTGGCCGAAGGCATCGCCGCCTGGAACCCGGTGTTCGACGTCACCCCGGGCGAGCTGATCGACGCCATCGTGACCGAGCGCGGCGTGATCCTGAACCCGACCGTGGAGAACATGCGCGCCGCCTTCGGCGGTTGAGACGCACAGGCGGTCTGCACCGCGGAAGCCGGGCGCCTCTGCCGGGTCCGCCGCGGCCGGCCCCGGGCGTGGCCCGATGGGCCCGGTCCTGCCCCTAAGTTCCTGATTTGTGCCGGTAAAACCCCTGTAAACACAGGCGGGAAATGGTCCGATGTGGTAGTATCCACAGGTTGAATCGAGGTTCCGGCATGGTCACCCCCGCAGGTGTCCGCGCCGGACTGGACCGCTACCAGACAACGGAACCCGAATGGCAGAAACCGCCAAGGAAATCATCCAGGTCAACCTGGAAGACGAGATGCGCAAGAGCTACCTCGATTACGCCATGAGCGTGATCGTGGGCCGCGCGCTCCCGGATGCGCGCGATGGCCTCAAGCCGGTGCATCGCCGCGTGCTGTACGCGATGAACGAGCTCAACGCGCACAGCAACAAGCCCTACTTCAAGTCGGCGCGTATCGTCGGTGACGTCATCGGTAAGTACCATCCGCATGGCGATCAGTCGGTGTACGACACGCTGGTGCGCCTGGCCCAGCCGTTCTCGCTGCGTTACATGCTGGTCGACGGTCAGGGTAACTTCGGTTCGATCGACGGTGACTCCGCCGCGGCGATGCGATACACCGAAGCGCGCATGTCACGCCTCGCGCATGAGCTGATGGCCGACATCGACAAGGAAACCGTCGATTTCCAGCCCAACTACGACGAGAAGGAACTGGAGCCGACGGTCATGCCGACCCGGTTCCCGAACCTGCTGGTCAACGGTTCGGCCGGTATCGCGGTGGGCATGGCGACCAACATCCCGCCGCACAACCTGAGCGAATCGATCAATGCCTGCATCGCGCTGATCGACAACCCGGAAATCGACGTCGACGGCCTGATGGAGTACATCCCGGGCCCGGATTTCCCGACCGCGGGCATCATCAACGGCACCGCCGGCATCGTCGCCGGCTACCGTACCGGCCGTGGCCGCGTGCGCATCCGCGCCAAGGCGGATATCGAAGTGGCCGACAACGGCCGCGAATCGATCATCGTCACTGAAATTCCTTACCAGGTGAACAAGGCGCGTCTGATCGAGAAGATCGCCGAGCTGGTCAAGGAAAAGAAGATCGAAGGCATCAGCGAGCTGCGCGATGAGTCCGACAAGGACGGCATGCGCATCTACATTGAGATCAAGCGCGGTGAATCTGCCGAGGTTGTGCTGAACAACCTGTACCAGCAGACGCAGATGGAATCGGTGTTCGGCATCAACATGGTGGCGCTGGTCGATGGCCGACCGCAGTTGATGAACCTCAAGCAGATGCTGGAGGCATTCGTCCGCCACCGTCGCGAGGTGGTCACCCGCCGCACCGTGTTCGAGCTGCGCAAGGCGCGTGCCCGTGCCCACGTGCTGGAAGGCCTGACCGTCGCGCTGGCCAACATCGACGAGATGATCGAGCTGATCAAGACCTCGCCCAATCCCAACGAGGCGCGCGAACGCATGCTCGCCCGCCTGTGGGAGCCGGGCCTGGTCGGGGCCATGCTGGGTGCTGCCGGTGCCGAGGCCTCGCGCCCGGAGGACCTGCCCAAGGGCGTGGGCCTGATCGAGGGCGGCTACCAGCTGACCGAGATCCAGGCCACCCAGATCCTGGAAATGCGCCTGCACCGCCTGACCGGGCTGGAGCAGGATCGCCTGACCGACGAGTACAAGCAGTTGCTGGAAGTGATCGCCGGTCTGATCCACATCCTGGAAGATCCCGATCGCCTGCTGCAGGTGATCCGCGAGGAGCTGGTCAGCGTCAAGGCCGAGTTCGGCGACGAGCGTCGCACCGAGATCCGCCACAGCGAAGAAGACCTGGACATCCTCGACCTGATCGCCCCGGAAGACGTGGTGGTCACCCTGTCGCACGCCGGCTACGTCAAGCGCCAGCCGGTCAGCGCCTACCGCGCCCAGCGTCGTGGCGGCCGTGGCCGCAGCGCGGCGGCGACCAAGGAAGAGGATTTCATCGAACAGCTGTGGCTGGTCAACACGCACGACACCCTGTTGACGTTCACCAGTTCGGGCAAGGTGTTCTGGCTGCCGGTGTACCAGCTGCCCGAAGCCGGCTCCAACGCACGCGGCCGGCCGATCATCAACTGGATTCCGCTGGAACCGGGTGAGCGCGTACAGGCCGTGTTGCCGGTGCGCGAATACGCCGATGGCCAGTTCGTGTTCTTCGCCACGAAGAACGGCACGGTCAAGAAGACCCCGCTGGGCGAATTCGCCTTCCGTCTGGCCCGCGGCAAGATCGCGATCAACCTCGACGAGGGCGATGCGCTGGTTGGCGTCGGCCTGACCGATGGCGAGCGTGACATCCTGCTGTTCGCCTCCAACGGCAAGACCGTGCGTTTCGGCGAGGACAAGGTCCGCTCGATGGGCCGTACCGCCACCGGCGTGCGCGGCATCAGGATGCCGCCCGGCGAGGAAGTGGTCAGCCTGATCGTGGCCGAGAGTGCCGGTGGTGCCGAGGACGAGAACGAGGACGACAACGGTATCGAGGAAGCGGTCGCCAATGGCGATGCGGTGATCGACGGTGCCGACGACGCCAACCTGCAGTACATCCTCACCGCCACCGAGAATGGTTACGGCAAGCGCACCCCGCTGCCGGACTATCCGCGCAAGGGGCGTGGTACCCAGGGCGTGATCGGCATCCAGACCACCGAGCGCAACGGCAAGCTGGTCGCCGCGGTGCTGATGGGCTCCAGCGATGAAGTGCTGCTGATCTCCGATGGCGGCACGCTGGTGCGCACGCGCGGTTCGGAAATCAGCCGCGTGGGCCGCAACACCCAGGGCGTCACCCTGATCCGCCTGTCCAAGGACGAGAAGCTGCAGGCGGTGGAGCGCATGGATGCCTCGATCGACGAGGACGAGGACGAGGTGGCCGCGGTCGCCCCGGCCACGGCCGAAGGCGCCCCGGCTGCCACCGGCAGCGAGGATGCCGCGCAGGAGTGATCCGGTCGCGCTGACGAGGTACCCGACGACGCCGGCCCCGTGCCGGCGTCGTCGTATGCGGGAGCATGGAATACGCACGCGCTTCACGGCGGCGGTGGGATAAGGGCAGCATGCTGCTCCCGGAGATCGACGATGTCCGCCACGCCGCAGTCCGCGCCGGCGCCCGTGCGCCGCCACCCCCTGGTCACGGTCCTGTCGCTGCTGCTGGTCATCCTGGGCCTGGTGATCGGCGGGCTGGGTGCATGGCTGTTCCAGCTGGGGGGCTCGGCCTATTACCTCATCGCCGGCTGTGGCCTGCTGGCCAGCGGCATTCTGCTGTGGCTCAACCGTCGCAGCGGTGCGCTGCTGTACGCGCTGGTGTTCGTCGGCACGCTGCTGTGGACGGGGTGGGAATCGGGCAGCGATTACTGGCGCTGGGTGCCACGGCTGGGGCTGGTCACCGCGCTGGGCATCGTTCTGGCGCTGCTGACGCCGACGTTGCGCGCGCCGCTGTCCAAACGGCTGTCGCGCAGCATCGCCGCCGTGTTGCTGCTGGTGTTCGTCGGCGCGTTTGCCCTGGCGTTCAGTCCGCACGGCAGCGTGGATGGCCATGCGCCGTTCCCGGAAGCAGCCTTCAGCGCGGGCCTGGAGCCGACCCGCGACACCACCGGCCTGCAGCCGGCCGACCAGCCCGCCGAGGGTGACTGGCCCGCCTGGGGCCGCAGCAACGCCGCCACCCGCTTCTCGCCGCTGCAGCAGATCACGCCCGCCAACGTGGCTACCCTGCAACTGGCCTGGCAGTTCCGCACCGGCGACCTGCCGAAGAAGCGCTGGGGGGCCGAGACTACGCCGTTGAAGATCGGCGACCGGCTGTACCTGTGCACGGCACGCAACCGCCTGATCGCCCTCGAGGCCAGCACCGGCAAGGCGCTGTGGCAGTTCGATCCAAAGGTGAAGGACGCCTCCATTCCGTACACCGCCGCTTGCCGTGGGGTGTCCTACTACGAGCAGCCCGCCGTGCCGGTGTTCGCCGATGCGGCATTGGCGGATGTGGCTGCCGATCTCGCCTTGCCCCTGCCACCTCCCAGCGTTCGACCGGGCGCGGCGGCGGGCGCGCGGCCTGCCTGCTGGGCGCGCGTCATCGAAGGCACGCTGGACGGACGCATCATCGCAGTGGATGCCGACAGCGGTCGGCCGTGCGTCAATTTCGGCAACAACGGCCAGATCGACATCACCCTCGACATGGGCGAGGTGCCGCCGGGCTATGTCTCGATCACCTCGCCGCCGGCCATCGTGCGCGGCGTGATCGTCACCGGCCACCAGGTGCTGGACGGGCAGCGCCGTGACGCGCCTTCCGGCGTGATCCAGGCCTATGACGCGATCACCGGCAAGCTGCGCTGGGCGTGGGACATGGAGCGGCCCGAGCGCACCGGTCCGCCACCCCGCGAGCAGGTCTATACCCGGGGTACGCCGAACACGTGGACCACCGCCACCGGCGATGAACAACTGGGCCTGGTCTACCTGCCGTTGGGCAATGCCGCCGGCGACTACTGGAGCGGCTCGCGCAGCGAGCAGCAGAACCGCTATGCCACCTCGCTGGTGGCACTCGACGTGGCCACCGGCAAGCCGGTCTGGCATTTCCAGGCCGTACGCAAGGATGTCTGGGACTACGACCTCGGTTCGCAGGCCAGCCTGATCGATTTTCCGACCGCGGCAGGCAAGGTGCCCGCGATCCTGCTGCCGACCAAGCAGGGTGACCTGTACATCCTCGACCGGCGCAACGGCCGGCTGCTGACACCCGCGGAAGAGCGCAGGGTTCCGCAGGGCGGCGTGGAACCGGAGCAGCGCTCGCCGACGCAGCTGTTCTCGCTCTATCACACCCTGCGGCGCGAGCAGCCGTTGACCGAGCGTGACATGTGGGGCATCACGCCGATCGATCAGCTGGTCTGCCGCATCCAGTTCCGCAGAGCGCACTACCAGGGCTTCTACACGCCGCCCACCAGTGATCGCCATTCCATCGAGTATCCCGGTTACAACGGCGGCTCGGACTGGGGTAGCGTGGCCATCGATACCCGTCGGGGCGTGATCGTGGCCAACTACAACGACATGCCCAACTACAACCGGCTGGTACCGCGTGCCGAGGCCGACCGGCGGGGATGGCTGCCGCGTGAGCAGATCCGCGCCGACCGCGGCGCTGGCGAAGGGGCAGGCGACCCGCAGATGGGTACGCCGTATGCCATCGACGTCAATGCAGGATGGCGGCTGCCATTGACCGGCCTGTCGTGCAAACAGCCGCCGTATGGCGGCATCCGCGCGATCGATCTGCGCACGGGCACGCTGCTGTGGGACCGGCCGTTCGGAAGCGCGCGCGGCAACGGCCCGTTCGGCATCCGCTCCGGCCTGCCGATCGAGATCGGAACGCCCAACAATGGTGGTGCGGTGATCACTGCCAGCGGCCTGGTGTTCATCGCCGCCGCGACCGACGATCTGCTGCGCGCCATCGATCTGAAGACGGGCCGGGAACTGTGGCATGCCAGGCTGCCTGCCGGGGGCCAGGCCACCCCGATGATCTACGAGCAGGGGGGACGCCAGTACGTGGTGATCGTCGCGGCAGGCCATCACTTCATGGAGACCCGTCCCGGCGATTACGTGATGGCGTTTGCCCTGCCCGAACATTGAGCATCGTTCGCGGCGGGGCCTGTCCGCCGATTCCCGGAAGCGGCCATTTCCCACCCGATGACGTGGTGTCCACCGATGCAACAGCGGTGTGCCGGCGGGCACGCTGTTGCGCATGCCCAGCCTGTCGAACCCTGTCAGCCGCGAGCCCATCATGGGCAATGTCCATCTGCTCACCTTGACCTGCTGCAATCGGCAGCGCCTGTTCGAGAACGCGGCGCATGCGGATGTCGCGATGCAGCTGTTGGCTGCGATGGACCGCGAGGGGCTGACCACCTCGCTGGCCTGGCTTGTCATGCCCGACCATGTGCGCTGGCTGGCGCAGCTGCGTGGCCATCCACCCGGATACTGCGTACAGCGCTTCAAGGCGCGCAGCAGCTTCCTGATCAACCGCCATCGTGGCCGCAACGGAGCGGTCTGGCAGGCCGGCTATTTCGATCAGGTGATCGACAATGATGTTTCGTTGCCTGTGCGGGCCCGGCAGGTGCTCGCTCACCCGGTCAGTGCGGGGCTGGCCGGGCAGGTGGGCGAGTATCCCCATGGCTGGTGTCGCTGGCCGCTGCAGGACGCCGCGATTGCGCGGTAGTGGCGGGCTGCCGTGTTACTGCGGCACCCGTACCATCTTCGTCATCAAATGTTCGACCACACCCGCCGGGTTGGCCGTGCGGCCCACATGCGTGCTGGACATCTGCACGATCGAGCTGCGTTTGGCGGTGAGGAAATGGAAGCGTGCGCGTGCCGGAAGCTGCGCGATGGGGCCGGCGGTGGCATCGCCGCGGCAGATGGCCACGATGGCATCCAGCCACGGTTGCAGCGCCTGCTGGTCCAGCGCCGGTGCGAACGCCTGCAGGCGTGCCGGGTCGATCTCGATCGCCGCTTCCAGATGACGCGCACCGGGACAGGACACGATCACCCCGACGTTGATGAATTCCTCGCGCTCCACCCGCGGTACAACGCGGATGACCGCATAGTCATACGTGTGCAGCGTGGGCACGGATGGCCTCCTGCACGAACACCGCACGCACCTTCAGGCGATGCTTGAGATAGTCGATGTAGCCCTGGCGGTAGGCCTGAGCGCTGTCGAACGCCGGCTCGTTGACCAGCCAGCTGTCTGGCACGAGGCCGACGATCCGCTCGATCTCGGCATCGGTCAGGCGAGCCGCCAGCTCGGCATCCAGCTCGGCGATGCGGCTGGCGAACGACAGCAGCACGTGGTCGCGGATCAGCACGAACGGCCTTTCGCAGGCATCGCCGGCGTTGGCCCAGTCGTGGTGGAAATACATCGCTGCACCGTGGTCGATCAGGTACAGCTGGCGGTGCCACACCATCAGGTTCGGGTTGCGCGTGGTGCGATCGACATTGCTGGTGAACGCATCGAACCAGACGATGCGCGAGGCCAGGTCGGCGTCCACCGGCATGGCCGCCAGGTCGTAGTTGATCGCGCCGGGCAGGTAATCCAGGCCCAGGTTCAGGCCCTCGCTGGCGCGGATCAGTTCCTGGATCTCCGGATCCGGTTCGGTACGCGCGAACTCGCTGTCCAGTTCGACGAACAGCAGTTCGGGAATCGGCAGGCCCAGGGTACGGGCCATTTCACCTGCGATCAGTTCGGCGATCAGGGCCTTGGGACCCTGGCCCGCACCCCGGAACTTGAGCACGGCCATGCCGTCGTCGTCGGTCTCGACCACGGCCGGCAGGGAGCCGCCCTCCCGCAGGGGCGTAATGTAACGAAGAGCATTCACGGTGCGCATGCACGCATTCTAGCGTGGCATGCGGTGCTGCATCGCATGCGCCGCAGAGCGCACGCCGCGCATGCCGACGCAACGCAGGCAATGCTGAATGCACGCTGCGCAACGTGCCACGCTTCACACGATCCTCCGGACGGCGCGGGCAACATCCTGCCCATGGCGTTCGCCGAAACGCCGCGCGGATCCTGCTCCACGATGTCTCCACCAGATGCGGAGGTACAGGGATGAGCGACCAACTGAATGCGGCACTGCCGCCTCTGGATGATGCCAAGGCCGAAGAAATGATCGGCAAGGTAGTGCTGGTGGGCGTGACCCGTTATGGCGGTGACGGGCAGGTTCAAGGGCTGGAGCAGTATGCCGGCACGGTGCTGCGCATCAGCGCGTTCGAAGGCGTGGTGCTTGCCGACGAGAACGATGGCCACGAGCGCTACCTGCCGCCCATGCTCGACCAGTACCTGCCAGCCCAGCCGGGCGAGTACTGCATGCGCTCCACCGGGATGATCGTCGTGGACCCGGACTATCTGGCCACCTGGGACCTGCACGCCCGGCAGTAGTGGCCCGGCCTGCGCTTTGCCTTATCCGGTGACTAGCCCATCCGGCCCATTGAACGCGGGCCGGGCGGTGCTAGATTCGGCGCATGCCCGCTTCGCGGGCAGCCCGACACTACCAGGGGATAAGGATGCTCATCCGTCGTACCTCTCTGGCGGCTGCCATTGCCGTCGTTGCCGTCACGCTGTTGTCTGCAGGCCCGGCATGGGCCGACTATGCCAAGCCGCCGGAGCATCTGCTGAAGGTGCTGAAGGCACCGCCGCCGCCAATGCCGAACGTGGACCCCAGTGGCCAGCGTCTGTTGCTGACCACCGCGCAGACCTATCCGTCGATCAGCCGGGTGGCGCAGCCCTACCTGAAACTGGCCGGCGTGCGCCTGGAGCCGAAGAACCGCAGCCGCCATGACACGCCCGGAGGCTATGGCATACCGGCCTGCGTGGCCGATTTCACCCTGGTCGAGATCGGCAGCGGCAAGCAGACCCGGGTCAACCTGCCCCAGGGCTGTGCCGGTGGCGCGCTGTGGTCGGCCGACGGCAGCCACTTCGCATTCCAGAATGCGGTCGAGACCAGCGTGCAGCTGTGGGTGGGCGATGCCGCCACCGGTCAGGTCAAGCAGGTACCGAACGTCCAGTTGAACCCGATTTTCGGCAGCACCGTGCAGTGGCTGGGTGGCAGCCAGACACTGCTGGTGAAGCTGGTACCGGCCAACCAGGGGGCGGCACCGTCCACTGGCGGCGTGCCGACCGGACCCGATGCACAGGAGTCGCTCGGCAGCAGTGGCGAGAGCAGCACCTACGAGGCACGCGACACGCTGACCAGCGTGCATGATGAAGCGTTGTTCGCCTACTACGGGGCCTCGCAGCTGGCGGTGGTGGATACCGCGGCGGGCACCGTGCGAACGGTCGGCCAGCCGGCCATCTACAACGATGTCAGTGCGGCGCCAGACGGCGTTCATGTGCTGACCGAGTCGATCAAGCCACCATTCTCGCACGCGGTTACCTACCAGCGTTTCGCCAACGACGTTGCGGTACTGGATGTCAGCAGTGGGCGCACGACCCCCATCGCCCGCCTGCCGTTGGCCGACCGCGTGCCGGTGCACGGCGTGCCGGAGGGGCCGCGCGGTTTCGACTGGCGCTCCACCGATCCGGCGACGCTGGTGTATGCCGAAGCACTGGACAAGGGCGACTGGAAAGTGAGTGTGCCGCACCGTGACCGCGTGCTCATGCTCAAGGCGCCGTTCACCGGCAAGCCGGTGGAGATCGCGCGTACCGCGCAGCGCTTCGAAGGCATTGCCTGGACGGCGGACCCGGCCGTGTCGTTCCAGTTCGAGAATGACGAGAACCGGCACTGGGTGCAGACCCGCATCGTCGATGTGGACAAGCCCCGGCAGGAGGGCCGCCTGTTGTGGGACATGTCCAGCGACGAGCTGTACGGCGATCCGGGCAACCTGGTGTTCAAGCGCCTGCCCAATGGCGCACCTGTGGTGCGGCAGGAGGGGACGTACGTGTTCCTGCGCGGGCAGGGCGCTTCGCCGCAGGGGGATCGCCCGTTCCTGGACCGTCTGGACCTGTCCACACTGAAGAGTGAGCGCCTGTTCCGCAGCGATGCCGATGCCTACGAGCAGTTCCTGGGCTTCAGCAATACGCCGGGCCGCTACCTGACGTGGCACCAGTCGGTGATGGACCCGCCGAACGCCTTCCTGCGCCAGCAGGGCGATGCGGTGGCGGACGCCAAGCAGGGCGAGGCGCAGTACACCTCCACCGCGACGGCGCTGACGAAGCTGGTCGACCCCACGCCTGAAGTGCGGCAGATCAAGAAGCAGCTGGTGACCTACAAGCGCGCCGACGGCGTGGACCTGTCGTTCACCCTGTACACGCCGCCCGGCTACCGGGAAGGCCAGCGCGTGCCGGCCATCCTCTACGCCTATCCGGCAGACTTCGCCAATGCCGCGCAGGCCGGGCAGGTTTCCGGTTCGCAGCAGACGTTCACCCGCCTGCAGCCGTACCGCCTGATGCTGCTCGCCGGCTACGCGATCATCGACAATGCCTCGTTCCCGATTGTCGGTGATCCCAGGAACGCCTACGACACCTACCTGGAGCAGTTGGAAGCCGATGCCAAGGCGGCCGTGGACAAGGCCGTCGACATGGGCGTGGTGGATCGCAACCGGATCGGCGTGACCGGCCACAGCCACGGCGGCCTGATGACCGCGAACCTGATCGCGCATACCACCCTGTTCAAGGCGGGCGTGGCGACCAGCGGCTCCTACAACAAGACCTTCACTCCGTTCGGGTTCCAGAACGAGCGGCGTTCGGTCTGGCAGGCACAGGATGTCTACCTGAAGGCATCGCCGTTCTTCTACGCCGACAAGATCAAGCTGCCGTTGCTGCTGGTGCATGGCGAGGACGATGCCAATCCGGGTACCGAGCCGTTCCAGTCGCGCAAGCTGTACCAGGCGATCCGTGGCAACGGCGGCACCACCCGCCTGGTGATGCTGCCGAACGAGCCGCACTGGTATACGGCGCTGGAGTCGAACGAGCAGCTGGTGGCGGAGATGCTCAACTGGTTCGACACCTACGTGAAGAACGCCAAGTAAGGAATGGAAAGGCCGCCCTCGGGCGGCCTTCCTGCATCCTGTGGAGCCGAGCCATGGTCGGCTGCTGTAGTACAGAGCCGGGGAAGTCACATGAAGGCATGGATGTTGGCGCTCGCTCCGCTGTTGGTTTCTCCTGTGGCCATGGCGGTCGAGCGGCCGATGAGCGTGCACGTCACGTACGACCGGTCTGGCTGGGGTTCCGTATCTGAGCGCTGGGTCATCCGGCGCGATGCCTACGGCGTGACCACCCGTGTACAGGTGGTTGACCCGCCCGACGTGCAACCGCGGGTGCCGGAGCTGCTGCCGTTCGGCGCGATGTCAGCGTTCGAGGCTGCGCTGCAGGCAGCGCCGTTGACCCGGGATGCCACGGTGGATCTGATTGCTTCGCGTATGGACCGGTCAACCATGCTGAAGCTGGATCCACAGTTGCGCAGCACGCCGCCGGCCAGATGCTCGTTCGCCCAGCAGCAGGCCTGGGCACGCCGGGCGCTGGCCGGGCATGGTCTGCAGGAGCGCGTTGCAGCGCATTTCCGCGGCCTCTGGACTGACGACCATCCCAGCATGACCGTGGTCGTAAGCCGTCCGGGCCGCCCGGAAACCGTGCTGGTGTCCACTTCCCAGTACGCAATGATGCTGCCATGGAAGCGCGTGTCATCGACGAACTTCGACCAGCACGTTCTGGCAGGCGCGCAGGAGCAGTGGCGTCCGGCATTGAGCGATGCACTGATGGCGCTGCTGCCTGCGGGGGAACCCAGCCGCGAACGTTTCAGGATCGGCTGGTTGCAGAACAGATTACGAGACGACATTGCCCAGGAGGCGCTGCGTTGTGGGACGCTGCGCAAGGACACCGCAGATTGATCATCCACGGATGCTCTGCGATCAACGGTGCAGACTCGATAGCGACAGGTCGATCGCGGTGCGGCCGGACAGGCGCCCCAGCAGGGAAGTTGTCCGTGGAGAGCGCTGCCTGGCCATCCGCGCTCACGCCAGTGGCAGGCGGTCCTGCGCGTGCGAGAGGCGATCATGCAGGTCGCGCACATGCTCGGCCTTGGCATGTACCCGGGTGGTGTCACCGAAGCTGCGCAGATAGGCGCAGGCAGCGAAGCCGTCACTCTTGCTTTCATACTCCGCAATCCAGGCCAGTCGGTCCGGATTGTCGGCCTGCTCGGCCGACCACGCGGCGGCGGGCGGGCGGATGCGGTACTTCAGGCCCACACGCCATGGCTTCGGTGTCAGCCGGGCCCGGAAGCAGTGCTGCAGCCGGCACATGCGCGCGTACAGCGTGTCGGTGCCCAGTGTGTCCAAGAACGCCTGCAGCGCCTCGTCGCCGGGGGAGAACGTGGCATGCATGGCCAGTATCCGCAGCCCGGCCGGCGTCCGGTACGCGCGCAGATGCCAGTCCGGATGCTGCCTGCTGAAGTCCGCAACCCGCTGCAGGGCCACGCCCTCGGCGCCACCGGCGGCGGCCAGGCGACGCCTGCGTTGCATCAGCATCGCGGTATTCACCAGAGCCACGGCTGCCACGCCCAGTACCAGCCCCACCAGCCAGTGCCAGAGCAGGGTGCCGATGAGGGCGACGGCGGGCAGCAGGGCCGCCGCGATGACGACGGGCATCACACATCCTGCCGGTGGTTGCGGGTGGTCAATGTCGGCGAACAGCACGTCCGGGGTGTTCAGGCAGAGCGCACCGTAGCTGTTGCGGGTGATCACAACGCCGCCATCGCGCTGCACGATCTGCTCGCGGATCGGCACGCCTTCCACGCCATAGTTGCTGCGGACCTCGCGGCGCGGCAGTGCCTGCCCGGCGAGGATGGCATTGAGCGCTTCGTTGGCCCGGCGCTCGGCATGTGCCTGGGCATCGGCAGGGCTTGTGTCGGACCATCCGAAGCGACGCACCACCACCGGCCGGCCGCGGAAACGGGCCTGCAGGCGGGCTTCGGCCCAGTACGCGGGAACGATCATCATCGTGCGGTGCGCCATCATCCATGGCAGATGCCGGGGTGAGTCTGGCACAGGGGCGTAACGGCCGCACCCGCCTGCTGCGGCGAGGCGGGCGCAGTGATAGATTGCCTGCCTGGCATTGTCTCCACCAAGGACGGATCGATGTTCGTTTCCCTGCGTGGCCTGCTTGTCCTGGCGCTGGCCGGGACGGCCGGCGTGGCCCATGGTGCAGCGCCCGGGCCGGAGATCCTGATTGCCGACGCCAGCCGCTTCTATGCTCTTTACGACGCAACCGATGGTCAGCCCAGCGTGGCGCAGCTGGCGCAGTACTTGGCCGAAGGGACGCCCAGCCTGGGCGAGTTCGCGAGCCGGCGACGGGTCACCGCCGAGCGCATCGCCGACGCCATGCGTCGCGACCCTGCGATGTACGCCAACGGCCGGACCTGCCTGGATGAACTGCCTGCGGTACGCCAGCGGCTGGTGCAGGTGTTCGCCAATCTGCAGGCGATCTATCCGCAGGCGAGGTTTCCACCGGTCGCGATCATGGTCGGGCGCGGCCGCCCGGTCGGCCTGACCCATCCGGGAGGCGTGCTGATCGGGCTGGAAGCGCTTTGCGCGGCTGACTTCATGAACCCCAATGTGCAGGACCGCTTCGTGCACGTGATCGCGCACGAGTACGTGCACATCCAGCAGACCGGTGCGATCGATTTCGAGCAGGGCGATCCGCGTGCGACGGTGCTGCGCCTTTCACTGGCCGAAGGCGTGGCCGAGTTCATCACCGAACTGGTTTCCGGCAACGTCGGCAACGGACGCCACGCGGCATGGACCCGCGGCAGGGAAGTGCACATCGAAAGTGCATTCGCGCTGGACCTGGACAGTACCGACCTGTCGCCCTGGCTGTACAACTACACGCCCGGCTCCGACGCGCCCTACGATCTGGGCTGCTGGGTGGGCTACCGCATCGCCAAGGCCTACTACCTCCAGGCCAGGGACAAGCGCGAAGCGGTGCGCGCGCTGATCGAACAGGACGATCCGAAGGCGATCCTGGCGGCCAGTGGCTGGACGCCGGGCATGTGGATGCCGGCGAAGGTGACTGGCGTGGCCGCGCGCGCTGCGGCACGCTGAGTGCGGAACAGAACGCTACGGGAGATCGGCATGCGCATTCCTTTGACGGCCGGCGCCATCGCGCTGGCATTGGCGATGACCGGCGGCGTGAGCGCGGCCGATGCACCCGCCATCAACCCGTTGCTGACGCGGCCAGTGAACCAGCTGCGGCCGGACGAAGTCCGTTTCATGCAGCAGCGTCTGGCGGATTGGCCACAGCTGCAGCGCTATCGTGACGCCAACGCAGCCCTGCCTGCTGCCCGGCCCGGACACCCACGCGTGGTGTTCTACGGCGACTCGATCACCGAAGGCTGGGGGGCTGAGGGCAGTGCCACCTTCTTCCCCGGCAAGGGGTATCTCAATCGTGGCATCGGGGGCCAGACCACGGCGCAGATGCTGGTGCGCTTCCCGCAGGATGTGCTTGCGCTGCATCCCCAGGTGGTGGTGATCCTGGCCGGCACCAACGATATCGCCGGCAATACCGGCCAGGCCACGCAGGCGATGATCGAAGACAACGTGCAGGCGATGGTGGCGCTGGCGAAAGCGCAGGGCATCAGCGTGGTGCTGGCCTCGGTGCTGCCGGTCAGCGAGTACCCCTGGATGCCTGGTATCGAGCCCGCCGCGAAGGTGCGCGCATTGAACCGTGCACTGAAACGCCATGCCGACGAACAACAGCTGGTCTACCTGGATTACCACACGCCGTTGGCCAACGCGCAGGGCGGTCTGGATGCCGACCTGGCCGGCGACGGCGTGCATCCCACCACGAAAGGCTACGCGGTGATGGCACCGCTGGCCGAGGCTGCGATCAACCAGGCGCTGGCGAGGCGCGCCGCTCGGTGATGGTCAGCGCGATGGCGTGGCAGGCAGGGCGCCCAACAGCCACTCGCAGAAGCTGATCACCAGCGGATCGCGCGCGCTGTCGTCGTGCAGCAGCCAACTCCAGCGGGGCCCGCGCACGCGGGCATCGTCCAGCGGCTGCAACAACCCCTGCGCGCGCGCAGCTGTGGCCAGCAGTTCACTGACCAAGGCGATGCCCAGGCCCTGGCAGGCTGCGTCGAGCAGTTGTCCAGGCTCGGAGAAGTTCAGGCCGTCGCTACGCTGGCCGACGTCGACACCTCCCTGGACCTGCCATTGGCTCCAGTCCATTTCGCGTTCGCCATGAAGGGTAGGCCGTTGCGCCACCGGTACGTCCAGCAGACTGGGGTGGCATGCCGGATAGAGACGATCGTGCAGCAGCACGCGGTGCGTGCAGTGCGCCTGTGCCTCCAGGTCGTTGCGTACGGCAATGTCCAGCGTCTGCGTGCCCATGTCCGGCGCGTTCTCGCTGGTCAACAGCCACAGATCGGCCTGCGGGTGCTGGCGGCGGAAGTCGGCCAGGCGCGGCACCAGCCAGTGCCTGGCGAATGCGGGACTGGTGTTGACGATCAGTTGATTGGGCTTGCGGTACTGGTCGAGCCGGCGGACGCCACTGGCCAAGCTGCGGAGCAAGGCCTGGGTGGTCTCCAGCAGATCGATGCCGGCATCGGTGAGCGTGACGCTGCGACCTTGCCGGAAGAAGAGCGGCTGCTCAAGTGATGTTTCCAGTCCGCGGATCTGCTGGCTGATGGCGGATTGGCTCAGGTGCAGTTCCTGCGCAGCGCGATGGAAGCTGCCAAGGCGTGCAGCGGCTTCAAAGCCGCGCAGGGCGGTCAGCGAGGGCCAGTGCTTGAGCATGATTGATAAGTAAAAGTGTTGATAATGCGGCTGAATCTATCGTTTGTGCTTATTGAATGGCAAGCGCAGCATGAGCCATCCCATTTCGTCCGGAGCCGAACATGTCCACCCGCCGTGGTTTCCTCAGCCAACTGGCCGGTGCGGCCGCCCTAGGCGGTGTCACTGCGATGGGCGTGACCGGGATGGCCAAGTGCGCCGTTGCTGCTGGCCCGGCGGGCTGGCGCATGCCGGACGAGCATGGCCCGCAGGAGCGGGTGTTCCTGGCTTTCGCCGCGCAACCTCGCGTGTGGGGTTCGCAGGCCGACGCGGTGAACAACGCGATCGCACGCCTGGCGCGCACCATCGCCGGTTACCAGCCGGTCACCGTGCTGTGCTGCCCGGCGCAGCGGACGCAGGCGCAGAATCGGTGCGGCCGCGACAACATCGAGTTTCTCGATGTCCCGCTGGACGACATCTGGGTCCGCGACTACGGCGGCTGCTTTGTCACCGATGGCAAGGGGGGCCTGGGCCTGGTCGATTTCAACTTCAACGGTTGGGGTGGAAAACAGACTGCGCGCAATGACGGTAGGGTGGCACCGTGGCTTGCCCGTATCACGGGCGCGACGTTGCTGGAAAGTGACCTCGTCGGCGAAGGCGGTGGCATCGAGGTCGATGGGCAGGGCACCGCAGTACTCACCGAGAGCTGCTGGGTAAACCAAAACCGCAATCCGGCGTGGTCGCGCGCCGGGATCGAAGCGGAGTTGAAGCATCAGCTCGGCCTGCGCAGGGTGATCTGGCTGCCAGGCATCCGCGGCCGTGATATCACGGACGCGCACGTGGACTTCTATGCACGCTTCGTACGCCCCGGAGTCCTGATCGCCAACCTCGACAACGATCCCGGCTCCTACGATTACGAAGTGACGCGCACGCATCTGCAGATACTGAGAGAGGCCACCGACGCCGAAGGACGCCACCTGCAGGTGCATACCCTGCCACCTCCACTGCACCCGCGCGACAACGTACATACACGTGACAACGCGGACCTGGCATTGGGCTACATCAACTATCTGCCGATCAACGGTGCGGTGATCGCACCGCAGTTCGGCGATGGACGTGCCGACGCGCAGTGCCGCGAACTGCTGCAGAACCTGTATCCGGGCCGGTCGATCGAGCAGGTCGACATCGATGCGATCGCCGGGGGCGGCGGCGGGATCCACTGCGTGACCAAGAACATGCCGCAGGTCGGGTAGTGCTGGCAGAAGGTCAGTCGTCGTCGCGCTTCAGCGCGGCGTCGGCAGCCAGCAGAGCTTCGGCGGCGGCGCTGAGTGCGGGGGAGGGCGGCAACGGCGAACCGATGGCGTCCATCATCTGCTGCATGCCCACGAATGCACGTGCGCGGCGATCATAAATGCCGGTGACCAGCAGGGCACGCGTAGCGATCTTCTGGCCGTCGCCGACCAGCACGCGCTGCTCCATGATCACGCGCGTGCCGACCCAGCCGGCCAGGCGTGTTTCCAGGGTGAAGCGCTGGAATGGCCGGAGTTCGCGGCGGAACTGGATGGTGCCGGCACCGACGATCGGGGCCCACTTCTCTCGCAGCGCGACCTTGCCCAGGCCCATGCGCAGGATCAGGTCCAACCGGCCCAGATCGAAGATGTTCCAGTAGCGGCCGTTGGTCATGTGCAGGTTGCTGTCCAGATCGTTGGGCAGCACCCGGAACTGCAGCCGCGACACGCCGAAAGGCGCCTCCAGCCTGGGCCGGAACAGACTGCACAGCAGCAGATGGAGCAGGCGGAACCAGAGATTCATGATTATTACGAGTGTTATAGAATCGACGGTACGCTAGTCTATGACGACTGTCTTAGCAAGGCGCAGCCATGAGTCCGCGAACTTCCGACGCTCCCCAGCGCGTGATCGATGCCGCCGCGCAGATGCTGGCTCGGGTCGGGCTGAACGCAACCAGCATCCGTGAAGTGACCAAGCTGGCCGAAGCGCCGCTGGGTTCCACCTACCATCACTTTCCCGGCGGCAAGCAGGAGCTGCTGGCGCGCGCCACGCTTGTGGCCGGCGACAAGGTAGAAGCGCTGCTGGTGGCGCTGCTGAAGGGCGGCGCAGTGCAGGGCCTGCAGCAGTTCCTGGCGATGTGGCGCGAGCGCCTGCTGCGCTCCGGGTTCCGCGCGGGTTGCCCGGTGCTGGCCGCTGCCGTTGAGGAACCGATGGACGCAGTGCCGAGCCAACCCCGCGCAGCAGCTGCCGAGGTGTTCGCGCGCTGGCACGATCATCTCGCCACCGCGCTCGTCGCCGAAGGACATGCGCCAGCCGCCGCGGGTGAGCTGGCCAGCCTGGTGATTGCCAGCGTGGAAGGCGCGGTGGCGATGTGCCGCGCGCTGCAGGATATTGCTCCGTTTGACCAGGTCGCCGCGCAGCTGCTCAGGGCCGTCGCGCCACCTGCACGCTAGAATCAACGCGAACGCGCAGCTGCGCCCGCACGCTGACAAGCACAAGCGCATGCAGCAGCTCGCGCCAGCGATGGTTCGCGCGGTGGGACGCTGCCGGGTACGTCGTCGAAGTGGCTGAAACGACGACGCCGGATCACACCCGGCGCCGCCCGGGGCGATCAGTCGAAACGCCAGCGCACGCCTGCATTGATGCCCCGGCCTTCGCCAGGCGTGGAGCGGGCGACATCCTTGCCGGCGTCGTCGTAGCCCGGCGTGACCGTGGCCGCGTAGTGGCGGTTGCCGAGGTTGCGCATCTCCGCCCACGCCTGCCAGCGGCCACCGGGTGCGTCGTAGCCGATGCGGCTGCCGAAGATCACGTGGCTGTCGGCCCAGTAGCTGTTGGCGTAGTCCACGGCGATGCGCGAGGCGTATTCGGTGTTCAGCGCGGCGTACAGGCCGGAGGCATGATCGAAGCGCAGCTCGGCCTGGTAGCTGTGGCGCGGCAGGCCCGGCAGGCGGTTGCTGCCGAAGCGAGCGTCGTGGCGGTAACGGAAATCACTGAAGGTGTACGCTTGGCGCAACGACAGGCGCCCCGGCGCGGCCTGCCACAGCGTGCTGTCCAGACCGGCTTCGATGCCACGGTGCACGGTGGGGCTGGCGTTGTTCTCGGCGATGAACAGGTTCGGCACCGGTTGCAGTTCGACACTGAGCAGTTCGTGGTTTACGTGCGCGTAGTAGCCGGTCAGTTCCCAGCGACCCAGCGCCGTGTTACCGCGCGCGCCCAGTTCCAGCGTGGTGGCGGTCTGGTTCTGCATCGGTACCGGCGCGCGCTGGCGGCCGCTGGACGGTCCATTGCCCGGCCCGAAGTATTGGTTCGAGCCCCAGATCATCGACCACGGATGCGGCGCTTCCACCGAGCGGCTGAGGTTGCCGAACCACTGGGTCTGCGCGCTGTGCTGCCAGGTGAAGCCCAGTCGCGGTGCGTAGTCCCAGTCGTGGTCGCGCAGGCGGCCGCCGCTGCTCGGCCAGGTCACCTGCACATCGCGGCGGGTGTTGATCAGTGCCAGCCCGGTCTGCATGCGCAGGCGGTCATTGAAGGCGAGGGTATTGCTGACGTGCAGTGTGCTGTCGGTGCCGTGGTGGCGGAAGTCACGCGTGCGCGTACCGGCGGCATAGCCGTTGCTGGCAAAGCGCAGCGACTCGCGCACATCGGCGTCCAGATCGTGGGTGACGCGCAGACCGATCGTGGTTTGGCTGTCCAGGCCGAACAGCCGGTGGCGGTGGCGGTAGTCCAGCGTGGCATTGAGGTTGGCGTAGTCCAGCTGCTGGCGGTACAGGCTTTCGTTCAAGTCCATCGGATACGTGTGATAGACCAGCCCGGCCTGCAGCGAGGCGTCCTCATCGATCTGCAGCGTGGTGACATTACCGACCCAGGTACTGCCCGGCTGCGGGCGGCGCGCATCGATGGCCAGGTTGGCCGCGTTCGCCGCATGCGGATCGTTGCGGATCTGATCGCGGGTCAAGCGACCGGGCGTTTCGTGATTGGTTTCGCGGTAGCGAACGAAGAAACGCGTCTGCAGGTCGGGCGTGATCTGCCAGCCGATGTTGGCCATCGCGCCCTTGCCGTCGCCGCGCGCATGGCGCTGATAACCATCGAACTCGGTATCGGTGTAGGCCAGGAAGTAATCGAGATCTCCGTTGACACCGCCCCAGCTGATGCCGCGTTTCTGGTAGCCACGGCTGCCCGCTTCGTAGTGCAGTTGCACGCCGGCCGAATCACGGCCGCTGCGGCTTACATAGTCGATGGCACCGCCCAGCGCCAGCGCGCCGCGCTCGAAGCCGTTGGCCCCGCGCAGCACCTCTACCCGCGACAGCCACAGCGGTTCCAGCAGTTCGTAGGGCGTGCCGCCGGGGCCGGTCAACGGCAGGCCGTCGATCGATACGGCGATGCCCGAGGCATGTGCGCCCGGGCCGCGATTGATGCCCGAGCCACGGATCGAGACCTTGGTGCCTTCGTTGCCGGGCGATTGCGCACTGATGCCCGGCTGGAAGGCGAGTACATCGGCACTGCTGGCCAGTCGGCTGTCGGCCTTGGCCACGTCGATGACGTTGCTGGCGCCGGGTACGCGCTTCAGCGCTTCGCGCGCTTGGGCGCTGGCATCGGCGGCAGCGGTGACCTGCACCGCGTCCAGCGTGGTGGCCTGCGGGGCCGCGGCGGCGGTGGAGGAAAGGCCGAAGGAAACGGCCAGAATCAGCAGCGACGGGGTGGGGCGGTACGACGAGAGGGACATGCGGAAATGCTGTAAACCACGAAAGTGGCGCGCAAGTTAACAGGTCGACGGCGCCACGTCACCCATCACCGGCGTATGGGGCAGGTGCACCTGTAGAGCCGAGCCCATGCTCGGCTGCTTTTTTTACGAAGCCGAGCATCGGCTCGGCTCTACAAAGACGGTTTCGCCAGCGCCTTCGACTTCGCATACAGCCGCTCTGCGACATCCGTCTCACCCAATGCCGCATGACACTCGGCCAGGCTGTCCCACACATTGGCCGAATCCGGATACAGCTCGGTGTTGAGGGCGAATACCTTCAACGCCCTGCGCGCGCCCAGGCCCTCGCGGATGCCATAGCCATCGCTGTTGATCGCACGTTCCAGCTCGCTGCCGCTGATGCCGTGGTCGTCGCGCAACCAGGCCCGCATTGCCTGTGCAGCCCCTGCATCATCGTCCAACGCATAGGCAATCAGGCGTTCGGACAGCGCAGCGTGCGGAAACACCTTGGGTGCGGCGACGGCCATCGTGCTCTCCACCAGGGTGCTCGACCAGACGTTGCGGGCGCTGCCGTTGGTGAGGTACACGAACAGCCAGTAGCCGCTGGCCAGGGTGTCCTTGTACGCCAGCCGCGCACGCACGCGGGTGCCACCGTCGTGACCGACCTGGGTGTAGCCATCGCTGCGCGTGGTATCCCAGCCGGTGGAGAAGAAATTGCTGCGGCCATCGGTCAGCCTCTGCGGCTGCCAGAGCTTTTCCAGTGTTGCCGTACGCAGCAGCTTGCCGGTGGCCAGCGCCTGCAGGAAACGGTTCATGTCGCCCACGCTGGTCTGCAGATCGGCATGGCCCCAGCCGTAGTCCGGCCACGGGTCTTCGTTGGCCGGCTGCAGCTGCCCATCCTTGCCGATGTACGGCACGGCCGCGCGCTGGGCTGGCACGCTGGCGACACCCCACGAGGTGCTGGCCATCTTCAACGGCTGCAGGATGCGTTCGCGGGCGATCGCCGGGTAGGGCCTGCCGTAATGCGTTTGCAGCAAGGCGGTCAGCACCAGATAGTTGGCCTGCGTGTACTGCACGCGGCTGCCGGTGGCGAACTGCATCGGCGCCGAACCAGCGACCTTCAGTGCGGCGGCGAGATCGGGTGCGAGGCCGTTGTAGCCCTTGCTCACCCAGCGGTTGTCCACCCGCTCGTAGTACTCGCCGATACCGGAGCTGTGGTTGAGGAAATCACGCACACGGATCGCCTGCCATGCGGCGGGCAAGTCCGGCACGTAGCGGCTGGCCGGTGCATCCAGATCCACCTTGCCCTCATCGACCAGCTGCATCACCAGCACGCTGGTCAGCAGCTTGGCCATCGACTGCGCGGCGAAGATGGTATCGACGGTGGCCGGTGAATGGGTAGCGGGATCACGTTCACCGCTGGCGCCCTGGTACAGCATCTGGCCGTTGTGTGCGACCAGTACCGCCTGGCCAGCGATGCCATAGCGTTCGCGGTTGGCCTGCAACTGCGCATCCAGCCGGGTCGGAAGATCGTTGCGAACATCCCCCGCCAGAGCAGGCAGGGCAACGGTCAAGGCACAGAAGAGCGCGGCAAGGGCGCGGTACATCGCGATGATCCGTCAGTGGCGATGGCGCATCTTGGTCAGCGGCGGAGGCGGGGTCAAGCGCATGACGTCGGGCCATGCCCGGCGTCGCAGGTACCGCCACCGGTAGCGCCGGGCCAGGCCCGGCGACACCCGGGTCACGATCAGCCCAGGATTCCCGGCAGATCCAACCCCTTTTTCTTCGCGCACTCAATCGCGATCTCATACCCAGCATCGGCATGGCGCATCACGCCGGTGGCCGGGTCGTTCCACAGCACACGACCGATGCGCTTGGCGGCCGCCTCGGTGCCATCGCAGACGATGACCATGCCGGCGTGCTGCGAGAAGCCCATGCCCACGCCGCCGCCGTGGTGCAGCGATACCCAGGTCGCACCGCTGGCGGTGTTGAGGAGCGCGTTCAGCAGCGGCCAGTCGGAGACTGCGTCGGAGCCGTCGGCCATGGCTTCGGTTTCGCGGTTCGGCGAAGCGACGCTGCCGCTGTCCAGGTGGTCGCGGCCGATCACCACCGGCGCCTTCAGCTCACCGTTGGCGACCATTTCGTTGAAGGCCAGCCCCAGCCGATCACGGTCACCCAGGCCCACCCAGCAGATGCGCGCCGGCAGACCCTGGAACTTGATCTTCTCGGCGGCCATGTCCAGCCAGCGGTGCAGGTGCGGGTTGTCCGGAATCAGCTCCTTCACCTTGGCATCGGTCTTGGCGATGTCTTCCGGATCGCCACTCAGCGCGGCCCAGCGGAACGGGCCGATGCCGCGGCAGAACAGCGGACGGATGTAGGCCGGGACGAAGCCGGGGAAATCGAAGGCATTGGCCACGCCTTCCTCCAGCGCCATCTGCCGCAGGTTGTTGCCGTAATCGACGGTCGGCACGCCCAGTGCGTGGAAGCCGAGCATGGCGCGGATGTGGTTGGCCATCGAGGCACGCGCGGCCTTTTCCACTTCCTTCGGCGCGGAAACCCGCTTCTCGTCCCATTGCTCGACGGTCCAGCCCTGCGGCAGGTAGCCGTTCACCGGGTCGTGCGCGGAGGTCTGGTCGGTCAGCAGGTCCGGCTTCACGCCGCGCTTGAGCAGTTCTGCCAGCACATCGGCAACGTTGCCGAGCAGGCCCACCGATTTCGGCGTGCCCGCCTTGCAGGCTTCATCGATCAGGCGCAGTGCTTCGTCCAGGTTGTCGGTCCAGGTGTCCAGGTAGCCGGTGCGCAGGCGCATGTCGATGCTGCTCCTGCGGCACTCGACCGCCAGGCAGGAGGCACCCGCCATCACTGCCGCCAGCGGCTGCGCGCCGCCCATGCCGCCCAGGCCGCCGGTGAACAACCACTTGCCGGTGAGATCGCCACCGAAGTGCTGGCGGCCCATTTCCACGAACGTCTCGTAGGTGCCCTGCACGATGCCCTGGGCGCCGATGTAGATCCAGCTGCCGGCGGTCATCTGGCCGTACATGGCCAGGCCCTTCTTATCCAGCTCGTTGAAGTGGTCCCAGTTGGCCCAGCGCGGCACCAGGTTGGAGTTGGCGATCAGCACGCGTGGCGCATCGGCATGCGTGCGGAACACGCCCACCGGCTTGCCCGACTGCACCAGCAGGGTCTGGTCATCGTCCAGGCGCTTGAGCGTTTCGACGATGGCATCGAAGCTCTCCCAGTCGCGCGCGGCGCGGCCGATGCCGCCGTACACCACCAGTTCCTGCGGCCGTTCGGCCACGTCCGGATGCAGGTTGTTCATCAGCATGCGCAGCGGTGCTTCGGTCAGCCAGCTCTTGGCGTTGAGCGTGGTGCCGGTCGGTGCGGCAAGGGTGCGGGACGGGTCGTTGCGGGTCATGCGGCGCTCCGGTTCGTAGCAAATTCAAGGCAGGCATTGAGCACCTGCGCCAGGGTGTGGCGCAGCGGTGCGGCGTGGTCGGGGTCGAGCGGGGTGGGCCAGCTGTGCTCGTCCACCTGGTCCGGCAGGGGTTCGTGCATGTAGCCGCGACAGGCCAGCTCCATCTGCAGGCTGTGCACGCCGCCGGCCACGTTGCTGTAGTGGCGGGTGATCCAGCCGCCCTTGAAGCGGCCGTTGCGCACCTGGCTCATGCCGCTGATCTTCAGCAGGTTCTCCACCACGTCGCTCAGTGCGTTGTCGCAGGACGTATCCGGTGCGCCGGACGGACCGGCGGTGCCGAGATTGAACTGCGGCAGTTCACCCTCGAACAGGTGCGGAATATGCGAGCGGATCGAGTGCGCGTCATACACCACCACCGTGCCGTGACGGGCGCGCAGCCGCGCGATCTGCGCGGCCAGCGCGTCGTGGTAAGGCGCGAAATAGGTGTCCCGACGGCGCGCGATTTCCGCTTCGTCCGGCTCGCGCCCGGCGTGGTACAGCGGCTGGTTGTCGAAGGTGGTCAGCGGGCACAGGCCGGTGGTGTTCTGGCCCGGGTACAGCGATACCCCGCTGGGATCGCGGTTGAGATCGATCACCGAACGCGAGATCGCCGACCGCACGGTGGTCGCGCCCATGCCGCGTGCGAAGTCGTACAGTTCGTGCACCCACCAGTCGGCGTCGCGACGCGCCAGCCACGGCGAGTGATAGTCGCCGATCAGATCGTGCGGCAGCTCGCTGCCGGTATGCGGGAAGCTGACGATCAGTGGGGCATCGCCCTCGTGCACCGTCAGCCAGTCGGGGTGGGCATTCATGCCTGCGGCTCCACGGTCGGCAGGACAGCCTCCAGGCCCCGTGCCAGCGCGCCGCTGCGCACGAGCGAGGTCGCAACCCCCATGTCCGGGTGGAAGTAGCGGTCGTCCTGCAGGGTCGGCACCTGCGCGCGCAGGGTGGCGCGCACGTTCTCCAGTGCAGCGCTGGAGCGCAGCGGCGCATGGAAATCACAGCCCTGTGCGGCGGCCAGCAGCTCGATGCCGATCACATTGGCCGCGTTCTCGGCCATCTGCATCAGCCGGCGCGCACCGTGTGCGGCCATGGACACGTGGTCTTCCTGATTGGCCGAGGTCGGGATCGAATCCACACTGGCCGGATAGGCCCGCTGCTTGTTCTCGGACACCAGCGCGGCGGCGGTCACCTGCGGAATCATGAAGCCGGAATTCAGGCCGGGGCGCGGGGTCAGGAAAGCCGGCAGGCCGGACAGTGCCGGATCCACCAGCATGGCCAGGCGGCGTTCGCTGATCGAGCCGATCTCGCACACCGCCATCGCCAGCATGTCGGCTGCGAAGGCCACCGGCTCGGCGTGGAAGTTGCCGCCGGACAGCGCCTCGCCGGTGTCGGTGAACACCAGCGGATTGTCGGACACGCCGTTGGCTTCGATTTCCAGCGTGGTGGCGGCCTGGCGCAGGATGTCCAGTGCCGCACCCATCACCTGCGGCTGGCAGCGCAGGCAATACGGATCCTGCACCCGCACGTCGTTGTCGCGATGCGATTCACGGATGCCCGAGTCCTGCATCAGCGTGCGCAGCGTGGCGGCCGTGGCGATCTGTCCGCGCTGGCCACGAATGGCATGGATGCGCGGATCGAACGGTGTATCCGATCCCTTCGCCGCTTCCACCGACAGTGCGCCGGTGACCAGCGCGGCCTGGAACACGGTCTCGATCTCGAACAGGCCGGCCAGTGCATAGGCGGTGGAGAACTGGGTGCCATTGAGCAGGGCCAGGCCTTCCTTTGCGCCCAGTTCAACCGGCTGCAGGCCGGCCCGCGCCAGTGCGTCCCGGGCCGGCAGCCGCTCATCGCCGATGAAGGCTTCGCCCACGCCCAGCATCACGCTGGCCAGGTGCGAAAGCGGTGCGAGGTCACCCGATGCGCCGACCGAGCCCTGCGCCGGCACCACCGGCAACACGCCCTTGACCAGCATCGCCTCCAGCAGCAGCAGCGTCTCCTCGCGCACACCGGAAGCCCCCTGGGCCAGGCTGACCAGCTTCAGCGCCATCATCAGCCGCACCACGCTGGCGGGCATCGGCTCACCCACGCCTGCGGCGTGCGACAGCACGATGTTCCGCTGCAGCGTGGCCAGGTCCTCGCGCTCGATGCGCACGCTGGCCAGCTTGCCGAAGCCGGTATTGATGCCGTACACCGGCGCACCCTTGGCGACGATGGCCGCCACGGCGGCGGCACTGGCGCGTACCACCGGCAGCGCCGCCGGATCCAGCGCAAGCGGCGCACCGCGATAGACCTGTCGCCACTGGGCGAGGGTGACATGGCCGGGGCGAAGAACCAGGGTGTTGCTCATGTGTTGCTCCAGGAGGCAGGCAGGTCGGGCTGACCGCGCACCACGCGCGCGTGCAGCGGGTTGAATCCAATGCGGTAGACCAGGTCGGCCGGCGCGTCGATGTCCCAGATCGCCAGGTCGCAGTCCATGCCCACGGCCAGGCGCCCGATGCGGTCGCCATGGCCCAGCGCACGCGCTGCTTCGCGGGTGAAGCCGGCGATGCACTCGTCCACCGTCAGGCGGAACAGGGTCGCGCCCATGTTCATCGCCAGCAGCGGGCTGGTCAGCGGCGAGGTGCCCGGGTTGCTGTCGGTGGCCAGTGCCAGCGGCACACCGGCTGCACGCAGCGCGGCAATCGGCGGCGGGGTGGTATCGCGGGTGAAATAGAACGCGCCCGGCAGCAGCACGGCAACGGTGCCGGCCGCCGCCATCGCGGCGATACCGGCGTCATCCAGATGTTCGATGTGATCGGCCGACAGCGCGCCGAAGCCGGCGGCAAGCTCTGCGCCGTGCTGGTTGCTCAACTGCTCGGCATGGATCTTCACCGCCAGTCCGTTCGCGCGTGCGGCGTCGAACACCTGCCGCGCCTGCGCAGGGGAGAAGGCGATGTTCTCGCAGAACACGTCCACGGCTTCGGCCAGGCCCTCGGCCGCGATGGCCGGAATCATCACGTCGCAGACCTCGTCGATGTACTCCTGCGCCTGGCGGCCCGGGGGAACCGCATGGGCACCCAGGAAGGTCGGCACCACATTCACCCGGCATTCCTTGCCCAGCTCGCATGCGACCTGCAGCTGCTTGCGCTCGTCGTCCAGGGTCAGGCCGTAGCCGGACTTGATCTCGATCGTGGTCACGCCTTCGGCGCGCATCGCCAGCAGGCGAGGACGGCTCTCGGCGGCAAGCTGGGCTGGCGTTGCGGCGCGGGTGGCGCGCACGGTGGAGACAATGCCGCCGCCCGCGCGGGCGATGTCGGCATAGCTCACACCCTGCAGGCGCTGCTCGAACTCGTTGGCGCGGTTGCCGGCGTAGACCAGGTGGGTGTGGCAGTCGATCAGGCCGGGCGAGACCCAGCGGCCTTCGCCGTCGATGCGGGTGGTCGGCTGCAGATGGGCATCGCTGCCGGCCGGGCCGACGTGGACGATGCGGCCGCCCGCGCAGGCCAGCACGCCGTCACGGAGGACACCCAGGCCCTCACCGTCGAGGGTGATCAGATGGACGTTGGACCAGAGGGTATCGACATGCATGGCATCCACACTGCGGCTGTGCTTATATGTCTATACAATATAGGTGTCCATTTCGGGTTGTCCAGCCATGTCCGATTCGCGTTCCCCGTCCTGTTTCCATGCCGCCCACGCGCTGCTCGCCGATGGCTGGGCCCGCGATGTCCGCCTGCAGGTGCAGGCGGGGCGCATTGCCGCGATCGACGTGGGGCAGCCCGCGCAGGATGGGGATGCCCGGGTCGGCATTCTGGTGCCGGGCCTGCCGAACCTGCACAGCCATGCGTTCCAGCGCGGCATGGCCGGCCTGACCGAGATCGGGGGCGGCGACGGCGACAGTTTCTGGAGCTGGCGCGAACTGATGTACCGCTTCCTTGCCCGCCTGCGCCCGGACGCAGTGCAGGCCATCGCTGCCCAGGCATACATGGAGATGCTGGAAAGCGGCTTCACCCGTGTCGGCGAGTTCCATTACCTGCACCACGATGCGGAGGGGCGGCCCTACGCCGACCGGGCCGAGATGAGTGCACGTATTGCCGCAGCCGCGGCACAGACCGGCATCGGCCTGACCCTGCTGCCGGTGTTCTATGCCCACGCCGATTTCGGTGGTGCAGCGCCGAACCCGGCCCAGCGTCGGCTGATTCACGACGTGGACGGTTTTGCGCGGCTGCTGGAGGGTGCCCGTGCTGCGCTGGCCGCGTTGCCCGATGCGGTGCTGGGCATCGCCCCGCACAGCCTGCGGGCCGTCACCGGCGATGAACTGGCAGCACTGCTGCCGTTGAACGAGGGCCCGGTGCACATCCACATCGCCGAGCAGGTGCGCGAAGTCGACGCCTGCCTGGCGTGGAGTGGACAGCGTCCCGTGCAGTGGCTGTACGCGCACACCGAGGTGGACGCGCGCTGGTGCCTGGTGCACGCCACCCACATATCCGATGACGAGCGCGCCTCCATCCTCGCCAGCCGGGCCGTCGCCGGCCTGTGCCCGATCACCGAAGCCAATCTGGGCGATGGCCTGTTCCCGATGCAGGCGTTCGCACGCGAAGGCGGGCGCTTCGGCGTGGGGTCTGATTCCAACGTGCTGATCGATGCGGCAGAGGAACTGCGCCTGCTCGAATACGGCCAACGCCTGGCGCTGCGCGGGCGCAACGTGCTGGCTGCCGATGCCCGCCGCAGCAGCGGCAGATTCCTGTTCGAGGGGGCGCTGCACGGCGGCGCACAGGCGTTGGGCGTGGCCGCCGGTCTGCAGGTCGGGGCCAGTGCCGACCTGCTCGAACTGGACGCCGCACATCCCGCGCTGCAGGCGCGACGGGATGACGCATGGCTTGACAGCTGGGTGTTCGCCGCACGTAATGGCGCGCTGCGATCGGTCTGGCGCCATGGCCGCCAATGCGTGGCCGAAGGCCGCCACCTCCAGCGCGAGGCGATCACCACCGCCTTCGCTACCGCCCTGCACGGCGTGCTGGGCTGATCGCTTCCTGCCACCGAGACCTGTCACGTGAAGGCCAGCAAGTCCGCCACGCTCAACCAGCGCATCCGCAGCGACCTGGAAAGCCGCATTCTCAGCGGAGAGTGGGCGCCGGGTTTCCGCATCCCGTATGAGCACGAACTGATGGAGCAGTACGGCTGCTCGCGGATGACCGTCAACAAGGTGCTGACCGCGCTGGCCGAGAGCGGCATGATCGAGCGTCGCCGCCGGGCCGGTTCGTTCGTCGCCCGGCAGCCACCGCATCTGGAACAGGTGGCGCTGGAGATTCCGGACATCGCGATGGAGGTCGGCTCGCGTGGCCACCAGTACGGGTACCGGCTGCTGCAGCGCGAGCTGCGCCTAGCCGACGCCGGCAATGCCGGTGAAGTGGAGCTGGCCGGCAGTGACATGCTGCTGGCGATGCGCTGCCTGCATCTGGCCGACGGCCGCCCGCTGGCGCTGGAGCACCGGTTGATCAGCCCGGTGGGTGTACCGGAGGTGCTGGAGGTGGACTTCAGCACCACCGCGCCGGGCAGCTGGCTGCTGCAGAACGTGTCCTGGACCCGGGCCCAGCACCGCATCAGCGCGTGGGGTGCGGACACGGCGTCTGCCCGCCTGCTGGACGTGAAGCCGGGCACCGCCTGCCTGGTGATCGAACGCCTGACCTGGCGGGGCGAACAGCCCATCACCCGGGTGCGCCAGGTGTTCCTCGGCGATGCTTGGGATCTGGTGGCCCGCTTCGCGCCCGGCGCGCGCTAGAGCGCACGCTTCCGCGCGTTCAGATCAATACGTCGCGCACTGCCGCCAGCGCACCGGCTCATCCACGCCGGGGCGGGCATTGAGCTGCACGCGCACCGTGCGCAGGGCGGGGTAGCGCAGGACCTGCGTGCAGACGCGCGGCCATACATCGTCAAGTTCGCCGGTGCGGTTGATCGCCAGGGTCTGCCGGGTCAGCCAGACGCCGCTGGCAATGCCGGGCTGGCCAGCCAGCGCCCGGGCCAGATCCGCCTGGTAGCGGTCAAGGGTCGCCATATCCGGGTTGGGGTCGCTGTGGCCATCGTCTGCCGGCGTGGAAACGGCAGCAGCAGGCGCCGCCGCTGCCGATGCGGCCGCCTGGGAGACAGCGGCAGGTGCCGCGGCGGCGATGTCGGCGGAGGCTGGGGCGGTCACCGCCTGCGGCGCCGGTGACGCCAGGTGCAGGCCCTGCAGGCCGAGGCCGACCAGCAGGCCGACGGTTACCGAGGCCAACGCGGCAATGGCGATGCGACGCAGGGCCTCATGACGCGCAGTGGCACGCACGCGCGCATCGATGTCGGCTGGCAGATAGGGCTGCAGCAATGGCCACAGGCGCGGGCCGTCCAGCACCTCCACGGCCTGCAGCTCGGCGGCACTACGGCCATCGCGCTGGATCCGGCCTTCGGTGATCAGCACGCCGCCCTTGGCCCCGGCCAGCCGCGCTGCCGCGCCCAGTTCGTTCACCGCAGCGGTACCGATGCGATAGGCCAGGCCATGCTTGCAGGACACCCGCCAGGTGTTGGGGCCATCGCTGAGCAGGAAATCGCTGCTGGGCTCGCGGGCATCCTCGGCAGGAACCTCCAGTTCGCGCAGGCCGCGCTGCTCGCGCAGCATCCGCTTGACCAGCGTGGAGAACTCCCGCCAGTGCATGCCGGCCAAGGCCTGCAGGCCCAGTTGCATCTCCTTCTGCCGCCGCTTGATCCACCACAGGTGAACCACGGCCAGGGAACAGATAAGCAGGGCCGACAGCAGGGCCAGAATCCAGGGAAGCATGCAGGGAGCGCGCGGAAGGGGCGAAAACGGAAGCAGACAGTGTAAAGCGCGCACTGCCTGGCAGGGTCAGGACGTTCCCCACAGCAAGCGTGATGGAACGCTCAGATCGGCGTTCCGCAGGCACGAAAAACCCGCCAATCCTGAAGCCGTGAGGGGAGGGAACAAACGGCAGGCGAAGCGATTGGCGGGTTGCTCGCGATTGTCAGGCAAATTTTATTGCATTGCAACAATCGATCGTCAGGGCACGCTGCCCGGCGACTGGTGGCTGCCCGGGGCCGGCGCATCGCTGCCCGAGGCCGCCCGCGTCTCCAGCTTGGCCAGGCGCGCATGCAGGGCGTCCAGGCGTGCCTCCAGCGCGGTGAGCTCGTCGGCGGTGGGCACATGCAGGCGCTTGAGCACGCCCTGCACCTGGTCGTCGAAGGCCTTTTCGACCTTGTTCCAGGTGCCCGAGGCCTTCTCGCGCGCCTCATCCAGCGAGGACTCGACGTTGTCACGCCATCCCGGGCCCTGCTCGCTGGCGCGCTCACGGCGGCGGGCCTCCCAGGCCTCGCCTTCCTTCACCAGCCCGTCGAAGAAACGGCTGCCTTCGGCCTGTGCCCGGCCCAGCGCACCCAGTCCGGCCAGCCAGACCTGCTGGGCCGAATCGCTCAGCTTGCGTGAGAAGCGTCCGGCCTGTTCACCAAAGGTGGCGTCGTCGTCGCGGCGGTCGTCGTTTTCGTAGCGGTTCATCGCACTTCCCGTGGGAGTTGGACCTGCCCCGAGAATAGCGCGCGCCGCCGTTGCAGGGCCGTGACGGCCGCTGTCGTGGTTCAGCCCAGCTTTTCCTTCAGCACGCGCTGGATTTCGCTTTCGACCATGCCTTTCATTGCCGACAGCAGGAAGCCGAGCTTGGCGGTCACCCGCACGGCGCCCGGCTGCAGCTCGATCGCGCCGTCCACGCCGCTGCCGGAGAAATTCAGCACATCGGCGCTCCACGAGGACTTCAGGCCAAAGCGCTCGGCCAGCTTGGCGGCAACCTGTTCGATCGCCTCGCGCGCCTGTGCGTCGGGCAGAGCGTGGGCGTGGCGGACATCGATGGTGGACATGCAGGCTCCTGGCGCAGGGCGGGGTGATCAGAGAGGGCGAGCATTGTGCGCATCGATCGCGTCCGCGCCAAGCGCTCATCCGGGGTTCTTCTTCGATGCCGGCCAACCTGCTAGGCTGCGCCGCGTGCAGAACCTGCTTGTTCACTTCAGTCAACAACAACAGCCCGACCAGCCGCTGCGGCCCGGGGTGCAACGCATCGTGCGCCATGCCAACGGCAGCGTGCGGCTGGGCGAAGCGGGCAACGGCGCGTTGCTGCTGGCGCAGTTCTGCATGGATGATCGCGGCCTCTGGCTGCAGGTCGGCAACGGCATCCGCGGCATCCATGTCAACGGCCGTCCGGTACGTCGCATGGCGCTGCTGCGCGCCGGCGATGCGGTGTATGTCGATGGCGTGGAAATGGTCCTGCGGGGCGAAGCCGAGAGCCTGCTGCAGGCGCCGTCACCGGATGGCGAGGATGCCGGCGACGAGCAGCGCCTGCTGCGGGGCGTCGGTGGCCTGCACCATGGCCGCAGTTTCACCTTGTCGCGCGCCCGCGTGATCGGCCGCGGCACCGAGGCCGACATCGCCATCGACGATCCGGCGTTCGCCGAACAGCACGCGCGCGTGGAAGTGCACGGCGATCGCGTCCTGCTGCGTGACCTGGGCAGCGCCGACGGCACCTGCGTCAACGGCGTGGCCGTGCGCCACTGCTGGCTGCAGCCGGGCGACCAGGTGGTATTCGATGGCCAGCACCGTTTCGTGCTGGAAGTGCCGCGTGATCCGCGCCGGCGGCCGCTGGCGGCCGAGGATGAGTCCAGCCACGAGGCCGAACGGGCGCCTGCCGAGCCCCTTCCTCCGCGCCGGGTCCGCCGCTGGCCGTGGCTGCTGGTCAGCGCGTTGCTGCTGGCTGCGCTGCTCAGCCTGCTGCTCTGGTTCGGCGCGCGCTGAGCCTGTCGTCTCCGTGCTTCGGGCAAGCGCCGGCCCAGGTCGGCGGCTGCCGGCGCAGTGCCGCGGGCGATGGATTCCGATGAAACCAAATTTCCCTTGCCGCGCAAGGCCGCAAGGCTGGTGCACTGCGGCATACTAGGGATCTTGCCCCACAGGTGTGACATGACGCGCGCGTTCAACTTCAGTGCCGGCCCTGCAACCTTGCCGGAATCGGTCCTGCGCCAGGCGCAGGCGGAAATGCTGGACTGGCACGGTACCGGCGCCTCGATCGTGGAAATGAGCCATCGCGGTGCGGAATTCATGTCCGTCGCCGCCGAGGCCGAGGCGGACCTGCGCCGCCTGCTCGACATTCCCGATGACTACGCCGTGCTGTTCCTGTCCGGCGGCGCCACCACCCAGCAGGCCTTGATCCCGCTGAATTTCGCAAGCCCCGGCCAGCGTGCCGACTACGTGGTCAGCGGCCACTGGGGCAGGACGGCGGTCAAGCAGGCCGGCCCCTATGTGGACGTCAACATCGCCGGCAGCAGCGAGGACGGGGGCTACCGCGAGCTGCCCGCGCGCAGCAGCTGGCAGCTTTCGCCCGATGCGGCCTATGTGCACATCACCGCCAACGAGACCATCCACGGCGTCGAATTCCGTGACGTGCCCGATACCGGCGATGTGCCGCTGGTGGCCGATTTCAGTTCGTCCATCGCCAGCGAACCGCTGGATGTGCGCCGCTACGGCGTCATCTACGCGGGCGCGCAGAAGAACCTGGGCCCGGTCGGCATCGCGGTGATGATCATCCGTCGCGACCTGCTGGAGCGCAGTGGCCAGCCGCGCGCGGACATCTTCGACTACCGCTCGCACGTGGCGCGCGACTCGATGCTCAACACCCCGCCCACCTGGAACTGGTACCTGGCCGGGCTGGTGTTCAAGTGGATGCTGGCCGAAGGCGGCGTGGTCGAGTTCGCCCGGCGCAATGCGGCCAAGGCCGCGCTGGTGTACGGCGCCATCGATGCGTCCGGCGGCTTCTACCGCAATGAAGTCGCGCACGCGGCGCGCTCGCGGATGAACATCCCGTTCTTCCTGCCCGACGCCGACCTCGATGCGCGTTTCGTCGCCGAGGCCAAGGCCGCCGGCCTGCTGGCGCTGAAGGGTCACAAGGTGGTCGGCGGCATCCGTGCTTCGCTGTACAACGCCATGCCGCTGGCGGGTGCGGAGGCGCTGGTCGCCTTCATGGCCGACTTCCAGCAGCGCTACGGCTGAGCAATGAACGGCGCGCACCGTCGGGTGCGTGCCCACGCAACAGGGAATTCCGATGGCAAGCAAATCCAGCAAGAAGGCGCCGAAGCAGGCCGCACCGGCCAAGGACAGCGCTGCGTCCAAGGGCACGTCCAAGGCCACGGCTGCATCGACGCCGGCCCCCACCCAGGCGCCGCTGGCACTGGCCGACGTGCGTTCGAAGATCGACCAGATCGACCGTGACATCCAGCGCCTGATCGCCGAGCGCGCGCAGTTCGCCCACCAGGTCGGCAAGGCCAAGGGCAAGCTTGCCGCCGCCGTCGATTACTACCGCCCCGAGCGTGAAGCACAGGTGCTGCGCATGGTGGTGGACCGCAACGAAGGTCCGCTCAGCGATGAAGTGCTGGTGCACGTCTATCGCGAGATCATGTCGGCCTGCCTGGCCCAGCAGGAGCCGTTGAAGATCGGCTACCTCGGCCCGGAAGGCACCTTCAGCCAGCAGGCCGTGCTCAAGCATTTCGGTCGCTCGGCGCTGGGCCTGCCGTTGGCCAGCATCGAAGAAGTCTTCCAGGAAGTGGAAGCGGGCAACGCCGATTTCGGCGTGGTACCGGTGGAGAACTCGGGGCAGGGCACCATCCAGATCACCCTGGACATGTTCCTGACCTCCAACCTGAAGATCTGCGGCGAAGTGGAACTGCGCGTGCAGCAGTACCTGATGTCGCGCAGCGGCCGCATCGAGGACATCGAACGCGTCTACGGCCACCCGCAGTCGTTCATGCAGACCTCGGCGTGGATGCGCGCCAATCTGCCCAAGGCCGAGAAGATTCCGGTCTCCAGCAACGCCGAAGGCGCACGCCGCGCGCGCAACGCCGACGATGCGGCGGCCATCGGTGGCGAAAGTGCCGGCCACGTGTACGGCCTGAAGAAGGTGGTGACCAAACCGATCCAGAACGATGCCGACAACACCACCCGTTTCCTGGTGGTGGGCCGCAACATCTTCCCGACCTCTGGCCATGACCGCACCTCGGTGCTGGTCTTCATCCATGACAAGCCGGGTGCGCTGTTCGACGTGCTCAGTCCGTTCGCGCGCCACGGCATCAGCATGAACCGCATCGAGTCGCGGCCATCGCACCACGGCAAGTGGGAGTACGGCTTCTTCATCGACCTGGCCGGCCACATCGACGACGCGCCGATGCAGGCCGCGCTGGCCGAACTGGAAGCCCACTCGGCGCAGATCAAGGTCCTCGGCTCCTATCCGGTGGCCGTGCCCTGATGCCTGCCGCGGTGGCCGCGGCCACCGCCCCTTGATGCACCGCCGGCCCGCCGGCGTCTACGGAATGATCGAACGATGAGCAACGCGCAACACTGGATCGCCCGCAAGGGCCAGCCGCTGCAGGGCAGCCTCACCATTCCCGGCGACAAGTCGGTTTCGCACCGTTCGGTGATGTTCGCCGCACTGGCCGACGGCACCTCTCACATCGAGGGTTTCCTGGAAGGCGAAGACACCCGCGCCACCGCGCGCATCTTCAGCCAGCTGGGCGTGCGCATCGAAACCCCCAGCCCGTCGCAGCGCATCGTCCACGGCGTCGGCATCGATGGCCTGCAGGCGCCCAGCGCAGCGCTGGACTGCGGCAACGCCGGCACCGGCATGCGCCTGCTGGCGGGCCTGCTGGCCGGGCAGTCGTTCGACTGCACCCTGATCGGCGACGAATCGCTGTCCGGCCGGCCGATGCGCCGTGTCACCGGCCCGCTGTCGCAGATGGGCGCGAAGATCGATACCCAGGACGATGGCACGCCGCCGCTCCACGTGCACGGCGGCCAGGCACTGCACGGCATTGCGTTCACCTCGCCGGTGGCCAGCGCGCAGATCAAGTCGGCCGTGCTGCTGGCGGGCCTGTATGCACAGGGCGAAACCAGCGTCGTCGAGCCGCACCCCACCCGCGACTACACCGAGCGCATGCTGTCCGCGTTCGGCGTGCAGATCGAGTTCTCGCCGGGCAAGGCCCGCCTGCGTGGTGGCCAGCGCCTGCGTGCCACCAACATCGCGGTGCCCGCCGATTTTTCCTCGGCAGCGTTCTTCCTGGTGGCCGCCAGCATCATTCCCGGCTCCGAGCTGCGCCTGAAGCAGGTGGGCCTGAACCCGCGTCGCACCGGCCTGCTGCATGCGCTGCGGCTGATGGGGGCGGACATCACCGAAGAAAATCCAGCCGAGCAGGGCGGCGAGCCGGTCGCTGACCTGGTGGTGCGCTACGCGCCGCTGAAGGGCGCGCGCATTCCTGAAGCGCTGGTGCCGGACATGATCGATGAATTCCCGGCCCTGTTCGTCGCCGCCGCCGCCGCCGAAGGCCAGACCGTGGTGAGCGGCGCAGCAGAGCTGCGGGTGAAGGAATCGGATCGCCTGGCAGCGATGGCCACCGGCCTGCGCGCGCTGGGCATGCAGGTGGATGAAACCGAAGACGGCGCGACCCTGCATGGCGGCACGCGTCTGGGCAGCGGCACCATCGAAAGCCACGGCGACCATCGCATCGCCATGGCCTTTGCCATTGCCGGCCAGATCAGCGACGGCGAAGTGCGGATCAACGACATCGCCAACGTGGCCACCTCGTTCCCCGACTTCGACGGCCTGGCACGCAGCGCCGGATTCAATCTGGCCTGACCGGCACCGCAACCGCCGGGCCAGGCCCAGCCAGGCCCGCCGAATCGGTAGCGCCGGGCCATGCCCGGCGAGCAGGCATCAGGCGTGCAGATAAAAGGACGGAGGCCGAAGCCTCCGTCGAACATCACGAACCCCTCGTCCGCGATCAACGCTGCTCGGTACGGAAATCCACCGGGACCCGCACCACACTGGCCACAGCACGGCCATCCTGCATGGCCGGCTGGAACTTCCAGTTCTGCACCGTGCGCAGGACCGCACGATCCAGATCACGGCTGCGTTCGCCACTGCGCGACACGATCGCAGCGTTGGTGACGTTGCCGCGGGTATCTACATCAAGGCTGGCGATCACGCTGCCCTGCACACCGTTACGAAGCGCAGCCGCCGGATAGTCCGGCTTGCTGTTGCTGGCGAGCGGGCGCGCCTCGCGGTTGCGCACCGCCGGCACTGCCTTGCGCTCGCTCGTGGCCGGCGTGGCCTGTCGTGCGGCAGGCGGTGCCGTTTCGGCAACGGGCGTCTGTTCGGTGGCGGGTAGCATGCGCTCGCCGACCGGCGCAGGCGCCACCTCATCCGGTCCGGAATAACGCAGCCAGAGCAGCGCGGCCGCGAACATCGCTACGATCAGCGCGACCCACAGCCAGGGCGACGTGGCCCGGCGCGGCGTACCGTCCTGCTGCATCTGCGGCGAATGAAGGTCTTCATGGGTGGTGACAGTCATCGCAAACTCCTTACGTCGGTTGACGACGTGCCGAGTGTTGCCCGAGGCCACGAAGAAAAGTGTCAGTGTTGCGTCAACGCAACCGGGAGGGTTCAGTTTGCCTTCCGGTATGCGTTCAGTTACTGGGTCTTGAAGTCGAACGGCACTTCAATGGTGCCCGGCACCGCCTGCCCGTTGCTCTGCGCCGGGGTGAAGCGCCAGCGGCGCACCGCGTCGGTCGCTGCGCGGTCCAGGTCACGCGAGCCGCTGCGCTGGATGACGGTGACGTTGTTCGGATAGCCCGTAGCGTCCACCTCCACCCGCACCACCACACTGCCGGTTTCGCCCGCACGCAGTGCAGCGGCCGGATAGGCCGGCGGCGGCGATTGGCCCGCGATCGGCATGGGCTGGCTGCCGCCACCGGCGACCGGCGCGGTGCCGGGCGCAGCGGGTACCGGTTCAGTCGTTGCGGGCGGCGGGGGCGGGGCGGTTTCCACCAGCTTCGGGGCGTCTTCCGGTGCCGGCGCCGGCTTGGCGTCGGGCATGTCGCTGGACCCGGCTGCCGCCGGCAGGGGCTCCGGCAGGGGCTCCACCTGGGCCGTTTCCTGCGGCGTCTGTGCCGCAGGGTCGGCGCGGAAGAATTCCTTGTCGCGGCCGGTCAGCCAGACCACCACGAACAGCAGCACCCCCACGCCGAAAGCGATGCCGGCGATCTTCAGGGCGTTGCGCGGAATATGCACAGTGAACGACTTGGCGGACGACGAGCGGGGTGCAGACATGGACCGGACCAGTACGGAATAGCCCGATTCTGCCACGGCCCGAATGAACCGGGCGGCAGAAATCCGCATAACAGGCGATAATCCCGGTCCTGACACCCACCACGACACCTGCCATGCTTGATCCAGCCCTGCTCCGCCACCAGCCCGCCGACCTCGCCGAACGCCTGCGCACCAGCCGCGGCTTCGAGCTCGACGTGTCTGCCCTGGAGTCCCTGGAGGCCGATCGCAAGCGCATCCAGGTGCGGACCCAGGAGCTGCAGAGCCTGCGCAACAGCCGCTCCAAGGCCATCGGCCAGGCCAAGGCCAAGGGCGAGGACGTCTCGGCCATCATGGCCGAGGTCGCCGCCTTCGCCGACGAACTGAAGGCCTCGGAAGTGGCGCTGGACGAGCTGCGCGAGAAGATCGAAGCAATCTCGCTGGGTATTCCGAACATTCCGGCCGACGACGTACCCGCCGGTGCCGACGAGAACGACAACGTCGAGCAGGCGCGCTGGGGTACCCCGCGCCAGTTCGATTTCAAGGTGCTGGACCATGTTGAACTGGGCGCCCGCAACGGCTGGCTGGATGGCGAAACCGCCGCCAAGCTGTCCGGTTCGCGCTTCACCGTGCTGCGCGGCCCGATCGCGCGCCTGCACCGTGCGCTGGCCCAGTTCATGGTCGATCTGCACACGGGCGAACACGGCTACGAGGAAACCAACGTACCGCTGCTGGTCAACGCCGAATCGCTGCGCGGCACCAGCCAGCTGCCGAAGTTCGAGGATGACCTGTTCAAGACGGCCGTCGGCGAGTCCACGCGCTACCTGATCCCCACCTCGGAAGTGCCGCTGACCAACATCGTGCGCGACGAGATCGTCGACGCCGAGCGCCTGCCGCTGCGCATGACCGCCCACTCGATGTGCTTCCGTGCCGAAGCCGGCAGCGGCGGCCGCGACGTGCGCGGCATGATCCGCCAGCATCAGTTCGAGAAGGTCGAGCTGGTCTCGATCTGCCAGCCGGAAGACAGCGAGGCCGAGCACCAGCGCATGACCCGCTGTGCGGAAGTCGTGCTGGAAAAGCTGGGCCTGCCGTACCGCAAGGTGCTGCTGTGCACCGGCGACATGGGCTTCGCGGCGGTGAAAACCTACGATCTGGAAGTCTGGCTGCCGTCGCAGGAAACCTATCGCGAGATCTCCTCGTGCTCGAACTGCGGTGACTTCCAGGCCCGCCGCATGCAGGCGCGGTGGCGCAATCCGGCCACCGGCAAGCCCGAGCTGGTGCACACCCTGAACGGCTCGGGCGTGGCGGTCGGCCGCGCGATGATCGCGGTGATGGAGAACTACCAGAACGCCGACGGCAGCATCACGGTGCCGGAGGCGCTGCGCCCGTACATGGGTGGGCTGGAAACCATCGCCTGACAACCGGCTCAGGTGGGTGCCATGCTTGCATGGCACCGAATCCACGCATGGCGTGGATCTGCAATGCGGCTACATCCACGCCCTGCGTGGATGAACTCCGGGATCACTCCACAACCCGCACCTTCTCCAACGGCACCCATCCCGCTTCGCCCGCCTCGGGCATGCACCACGCCCAACCATTCAGTGTGCGCAGCCCGCGCAGCCTCTGCCCCGGATTCACATCCAGTTCCCGCGCGCAGTAATCCTCCGTGGCAAGCGCTTCACCCTGCGCATCGCGACCGATCACCGGTGCTGGCACGAATCCAGGCTGCTGCCCCTCGGCCTGGCACAGGAACCAGTCCTCCCAGCCCTCCGGTCCTTCATAACGCTCGCCTACGACCAGTGCCTGGCCGCGGCGCAGGGTGATCGGGTGTGGGAATTCGCTGCGGTGCGTGGTCGTCACGATGTAGTTCATGGCCCACTGTACCGTCTCCGCCGGGCAGGGCCCGGCGCTACCACACCGTTCGGGTGCGGCCCGGCGTCAGCACACCGATCGGGTAGCGCCGGGCCATGCCCGGCGGGCGGGAACCGGCCCACAAAAAAACGGCCCCGCATTGCGGGGCCGCCGGGGTGGGCCGGGAGGGGGGAGGGGAATCCCGGCCCGCGTTCAACGCCCAGACGAGGAGAGAGGGGCGCTGAACGCTGGAACGCGTTACGCCGCTGCCGCTTCCGCCGCCTCATGCGAGGGCAGCGCAGCCAGTGCACCGGCAATGGCATCTTCGCGGTGCTGCGGCGAGTAGGCGATGCCCTCGGCACGCACGAACTCGACCTCATTGATGCCCATGAAGGCGAACACCTGGCGCAGGAACGGCTCCTGGAAGTCGGCCGGCGAATCGGTGTAGATGCCGCCACGGCTGCTGGCGATGATCACCCGCTTGCCACCGGCCAGACCCACCGGGCCATTCTCGGTGTACTTGAAGGTGCGGCCGGCCACGGCCACGCGGTCGATCCAGGCCTTCAGGGTGGAGGGGATGCTGAAGTTGTACATCGGCGCGCCGATCACCACGACATCGGCATCGAGGAACTGCTGCATCACCTGTTCAGCATCGGTCGCCTCGGCCGCATCGGTCTTGGCCAGCGAGCTGCTGCGCAGATGCGGTACCGGATTGGCGTCAAGATCGCGATAATCGACCTGCAGGCCGTCGATCTGGTCCTTGAACCGGGCCACCACCGCTGCCGACAGCTGGCGGGAGACGGAGTTGTCGCCAAGCACGCTGGCGTCGAGATGCAGAAGCTTCATGGCAGTCACCTATGTTCTGGAAGGAGGGGCGGGTTTGCCGCCGACGGAGAGAACAATAGGTTGTTGCAAAGGCGGAATAAAGATGGTTGAATGCCACGTATTGTTCTAGATATGGAACTCGGGTATGCATGACCTGAATGATCTGTACTACTTTGCAATGGTGGTCGACCACGGCGGGTTCGCCGCGGCCGAGCGCGCCCTGGGCATCCCCAAATCGCGCCTGAGCCGCCGCATCAGCCAGCTGGAGACCGACCTGGGCGTGCGCCTGCTGCAGCGCTCCACGCGCCGCTTCGCGGTCACCGACGTTGGCACCAGCGTGCACCGTCACGCGCAGACCATGCTGGCCGAAGCACAGGCCGCACGCGAAGTGGTGGACCGCCTCAGTGCGGAGCCGCGCGGCGTGGTCCGCGCCAGCGTGCCGGTATCGTTGGCGCAGATGCAGCTGCCCAAGCTGCTGCCCAAGTTCCTGGAGCAGTACCCGAAGGTGCGGCTGCAGCTGAACATCAGCAACCGCCGCGTGGACATCATCAACGAAGGCTACGACGTCGCCCTGCGCGTGCGCTCGCGCCTGGACGACGACGGCAGCCTGGTGATGCGCAGCTTCGGCCAGGTGCAGGAACTGCTGGTGGCCAGCCCGAAGTACCTGGACCGCGCCGGCCGCCCGAAGGAGCCGGAAGAGCTGACCCAGCACGTCACCCTCAGCATCAGTGAGGATGAGGCGCGCCAGCGCTGGGAACTGCATGGCCCGGAAGGCGAAGTGCGCCGGGTGGACCTGCAGCCGCGCGTGGCCGGCTTCGACTTCCCGCTGCTGCAGAGCATGGTGAAGGACGGCTTCGGCATCACCATGCTGCCGGAGACCGTGTGCGCGGACGCCGTGCGCAATGGCGAACTGGAAGTGGTGTTGCCGGACTGGTCGCTGCCACAGGGCGTGTGCCACGCCGTGTTTGCCTCGCGTCGCGGCCTGCTGCCGGCGGTGCGCGTGTTCATCGATTTCCTGGCCGAGCACCTGCCGCCGCAGCTGGAGGCCTCGCGCCTGCATTGCGATGGCGCCTGCGAGAAGGCCAAGGAACGCATCAAGGCCAGCGCGCTGGGTGCGCTGGCGGTGGATGCGGGCTGAGGCTGGAGCGAATAGAGAATAGAAGCCCCGGCCATGTCCCGGAGCTTCTTGTTTCAATGCGTAGCTGTCATCCGCAAGCCCAATCGATCTTCATCTGTTCAAGATCGAGCTGGGCGTTGCCGCAGCCAAAGTTGAAGCCACCGAAGCCTTCCTCGAACTCGAGGTAATAGGGGCCGAACTCAGGGTAGCCCTGCTGGGGCAGCATTGTTCCACCGAGGTGGGCAACGGAATCCCAGCGACTCAGATTCAGTTCTTGTCCGAGATCGCTGAATGCCTCGATGTATCCACTGATGGCGCATTCGCTTTCCCATTCGCGGGGCGATCTGCCCACATTGGGATCATCAGCGCGGATGACCGCGTTGATCGGCAACGCGACTGACGGATTGGCAGCAGCGCCAATTCCCGCGCCAGGAATAGTCTCGTCCCCGTTTCTGGTGTACAGCCAGCTGTCGTGGAAGTAGCTGGCGTAGTCCTTCTCTATCCAGCCGGGCGGGTCTTCCAGCAGGGTCGAGAGCGACTTGGGGGGCAAGCTCAGTTCGCCTTCAAATTCCTGCTGTGTGAGCCAGATCGCACAGTACTGTGTGCCGAGGATGTCCTCCATGGTGCGGCTGTGGGGATGCTTGGCATGGCGGTAATGCCAGAAGGGAAGCAGGTTGCTGTCATCGGGCGGTGTCATTGCAAGCGGACTGTCAAAGAACGCAGCGATCTCCTCCACGTGCGACAGCTCCTCCTGCTGATCGTCGACAAACATGCACAGGGCAACCCATTGCTCTCCCTTGACTCGGTACTCCGGGGGCAGGTGCAGGGTGAAGGCGTGTCGCAGTGGCTGCCCGTTGCTTGCACTGAGCGGCCATTGCGCGGAGGAGATGCCCGGTGGCAGGCCGAGGGTCCAACCGCCGCTCCATTCGTCGCCCCGGTCAACCCTGGGGAGTACCCGTTGCGGACCCAGCTCCAGGTCGAAGGCATGGGTCAGCGTCGGATCGAAGACGGGTAGGGCTGGCTCACAGTAGACGGCACCAGGATTGTCGAGGCGCACGCTCCTGACTGTGTTGTCCTGTGTGCTCACGTTCGCGGTGACCTTCATCCCACCGTCCGAGATGAAGCCATAGCGCGTCCACCCGGCCTCTGTCGTATCAGGATCTTCCGGAAGTGCTGTCAGGCGAGGGTTGGCGGCCAGAGCATCGCTGATGAGCATGCCCGTGCGCAATCCTTCAATCAGGAGCGTCCTTGGCATCGAACAGGAGAACAGGACATATCCAACGGCACGCTCCTCATCCAGTCGGGCGAACACATCCTTTGTCAGGCAGGTCAGACGGCCCTGTTCATCCGGTTCGCGCCAGCGATGTCCCAGTAGCTTGGCCAGCGCGCTGGCGGGCATGCTAGGCCGGATGGAGAGGAGGTCGAGAGAGTTCATGTGGGCCATTGCCGAGCGGAAATGAGCAGGCTAGTGGTCTAGGACAGTGCTAGCTATGAACATTGTTGCGACTTGGAGGTCCAGCCGTGGCGGGGGCCTTGGGCATTTCCTCCGGCCGTGCGAGAATGCGTTCCCGGCCAGCAGTGCCGGGCCGATACGGAGAGATGGCCGAGCGGTTTAAGGCACCGGTCTTGAAAACCGGCGAAGGGTTAAACCTTCCGTGGGTTCGAATCCCACTCTCTCCGCCAGACTGAATAAGTGTTTGTTTTTAAACAATATTTTTTCGGCGTTTGAAAGGCGGTTTGGGACGCAAACCGGGGCGCAACCTCGATGCGATTACCAAGCCATCTCATTCGATCTTCCACTGGTCGCTAGCAGTTTCGCATGCACGTTTTGACGGACATGCGCGGCATCGTCGGCAAACGGACGTGATGTGAGCGCCTCTTGTTTAGAACGAAAAAAGAGCTCTTGATCGCGGCGCTCGTTGCCGCTCCCCTATCATTCCTTGCATCAAGTGCGTTGGTTTGGTTGGTGGAGTTGCGTTTTCCCGGCGCAATGCCCAGTGGCGGTTGGGCACACCTTGAAGAGAACGTCAGCGCGGGCAAGATGGTGTATGCGCTTTCGGTGGCGCCAATGCTCGAGAACCTCCTCCTCTGGGGGGGAATCGCTTTGCTGGCAAAGGTTCTGAGAGGCTGCTATCTGATCTCGGTGTTTGCTGCCTTATCTTGGACCCTGATACATGTCTTGGCGTCAGGGCAGGCGGCCTACATCGCGGTGTTTCCGGGCTTCTTTTTCATGAGCGTCCTCATTCTTCGCGCGGAGCGGCGAGTGGCAGGCTACTGGTTCTCGGTGGTTCATCACCTCGCAGTAAACGTTATCGCGGTCGCAGGCATTCTGTTGCGTGGCCTTGCGGGATAATTTCTGTCCGTGCGCATGTTCAGACTGGCGAGTCGCGTCAATTGAACTTCGCGTCACCCAGGCGCAGGTCGGCAGAAGCCGCAGTTGAGCAGTCCGATTCGACAGGTCTCACAGCATCAGCCGCTTCCACCATGTGGAAGCAGGCGCTGAACACACGCTTCTCCGCACCATTCGTGGTGCCGGAGGTGCCTGGGGTGTAGCCGGAAACAACCACCCTATAGTGCTTTCCCGCACGCAAAGCTGTGCCGAGTGCAGGCTCTCCCTCCTGACCGTACGGCAGACACTGACCAGGACCCAGCGCAGGCTCGGTAGACCCTTCGCGCAGAAAGATGCGCTGCCAGACAGGCTGATGTCCGTTGCCAACTTCCGTCACTGTCACGCCTGCGATAATCGGCGGGGCAGCACGTGTCTCACGCGTGTCAGGCACGCCAAAACACGGTACGCCATCGTGTGCCTGGATCGTGGCGCGCTGATAGGTCCCATGGGGCTGTGAACCCGCGGCCATCATTGGCAACAGCAGGATCACCAGGGCCACCGTCTGTCGCATCAACGGGTCACCTCGGAGAGGCATCCGCTTACGTGCCGTCTTCGCGCACGGGGGGCGGTCCAGACGAGAGTGCGGTCGCGCAGTCCGATATGACGGGTTTCATGCTCTTGCCGGCCACGTCCACCATGTGGAAGCAGGCACTGAACACACGCGCCTGTGCTTCATCCTTCTTGCCCGGCGTGCCAGGTGTGCGCCCCCATATCTCCACCTGGTAGCGCTTGCCCGGCCGCAGCGTGGGGGCGGATGCCGCGCCCTCGCCGTAGGTGAGGCACTGGCTGGGGGGCAGCGCAGGTTCGGCTGTGCCCTCGCGCAGAAAATCATGTTCCCATAGCGGGGTGCCGCCAGTGCCCACTTCCATCACGGACACGCCGGTGACAAGGGGGGCGTTGACGCGCGTTTCATGGGTATCGGGCACGCCGAAGCAGGGCACGCCATCACGGCCCTGTATCGTCGCCTGCTGGTAGCGACCGGCTGGCGAGGAGCAGCTGGCCATCATCGGCAGGAGCAGCCCCAGCAGAGCCACCGGCAGTTGTAGTCGCATCATCGGGTCGTCCTCGGCAGGTTGTCCTTGCTGCTGCGGTCGGCCAGGAACTGGGAGAGCGCGCGCTCCAGTTGTGCGCCGATGCCAGCTGTCGCGCGATAACGGGTGTTGTTCATGCTCGACTGTGAGCCACGGAACGTGACGAGGAAGTAGTCCGCCAGAATGTCACCCTGCGCCTCCATGTTGTAGTCGTGCAGCAGCCGCGTCTCGTCAAGCACGTAGTCGTAGCTCATGTTCGGCCGGGGTGCCCGCACCAGCTTGACGTTGTACCCAAGCTGATACTGCCAGACATGGGCCATCTCATGGATGAAGAACGCCTGGAATCTCACGGTATCCAGCGAGTAATCCTCCCGATAGATGCCCTTCGGGAAATACATCTGCCCGTTGGGCGTCACGGCGGTGTCCTTGTCCTGGAAGCCGAAGAACATCCAGTAGCCGTGGTTATGGACTTTCACGGTGCTGTAGTCGACTGCATCGCCGAACACCAGGCGTGCCATCTCGATCTCGCCGGCGGTCATGGCGCGTTCGTGGCCAGGCGCGCTTACCGGTGCCACGGAGGTGCCCATGCCCTCGGCGGTGGTCACCACACCGTCCACATCGAACACTTCTGCTTCGTCGGTGCTGGCCGGTGCCGTGCGCGCACAGCAGCCGGTCGGCTGTGTCGGCGGGCGCAGTTCGGCACGCACGATGGCCTGGCTTTGCGCGGTCGATACCCGCGCCGTCTCGCCCTGCGCATTGGTGGTGCCGGAAAGGGTCTGCCCATCGGCCAGATGCAGCGTGTACGGCACCTCGGCCAACGGTGCGCCCTGCACGCCGAGAAAACGGATGGCCTGATCGAACGCGGTGGGCAGTGCGCGCGCCAGCTGTGCGGCCGTGCTGGCGACCACGGCCGCCTTGCCGGCACCGCCTGCGGCCCCGCCGCCGCCACCACCCCCTCCGCCCCCCGTGACATGCACCACGGCCTGCTGGCTGGACAACACCCGGCAGCCGCAGGCCAGCGCGCTGCCGTGCAACGCCACCGGCTGGCCGTCCACCATCAAGGTGGCATCGCCTTCAACAATTGGAAAGACGCCTTTATGCAGGGTAGGGCAGGTCGCCTTGTCGCTGACCCGCGCGACGCCGATGCCGCCGATGTCGGTTTCACTTGAGGCCGTGATGACCCGTCCGCCGCTGGAGGTCGGGTCCCCCATCACAATCCAGTTCCGTCCCATGGTTCGCTTCCATTGCAGACCAGGGCTCCATGATGCGCCGGTTCAGGTCGGGTTGGCTGAATACGCGGCGAGGCGGATGGCAGGCCGCACTGTGTCGCGACCCGCCGTTGTGCTGCGGGTTCTGGTTCAACGTAGGCGTGCCTCGGGCAGCGGCGTCGAGTGAAAGCGGTCACAAGTTGATGTTTCACTCGCGGCGCTCTGTCGCGTGCTGCGCCAAATGCCGCATCTGCCTCTTTTCCACAGGCCGCGCAGGGCAAACGATGGCCGCGCCAAGGCACCCGCCCTGGCCGGGATTGGCGTCCCGAACTTACATGACGCGCGGCGTCGCGGTTGCGGTGAAAACTGCAATCGCGACAATGCATCACTCTGCCAGTTCATGGCGGATGGTGCGTGGGGATCACTGATCCGCCGGCTTCCTGCGGCATGTATCCGGCACGCCAACCCGCACCGTCCGCCACCTTGCCTCCGCGGGTGGCCCACCTGTGAGGTTGCCGCCATGCCTGATCTGCGCCCCGACTATCCCCGCCTGCACGCCCTGCTCGGCGATGCGCTGCGTGATCTACCCAACACCCTTGCTGAAAAGATGGAGGACGCCCTCAGCGATGCCGCCGCGTCCTCGCCACCGTCCGCGTTCTTCACCCATCTGCTGGGCCATGGCAGGAACCTGCGCGCGGATGGCCAGCCCTGGACCGAAACCCGCCTCAGCCCGGGGCGTGCGTTCGATCTGGCCCTGGCGACCCGATGCGCATCCGGCATCACCGCGCTGACGGCAGTGCTGCAGGCATCCCACGTGGCCCGGGAAAACGACGATCCCGACTGTTATCCCTCGGCGGCGCTGGTCCATGGCATGTTCGACGCCTGCCATGCGCTGTCGATGCAGATCGAGCGCTGCCTCGTTCCCTGAGCCGCCTGTTGTCCCTCACGCCTCGTTTGCATTTCCGCCGTCCGCCATTGCTAAGGTCGCTGCGCACCCCGAACAGGAACCTGCAATGACCCGGATGTCCTCGCTCACGCTGCTCGCACTCTGCCTCGCCCCCACGCTGGCCTTCGCCCAGTCCGATCGCGAGGTGGCCGAACACATGGTCACCCGCGCCGCCAATGTCTGCCCCGGCCACAGCGCCGAGCGCACCACGCCCACGGTGAAGAAGGTCCCGGTCGGCGCGCTGCGGGTGATGCTGGATCGTGGCCTGGTGATGTGCCCGGACCGGCGCCTGGACGCCAGCGCGCCGGCCGTGTTCTACGGCCGGGTAGGTGTGTTCGGCTGGAACCCGGACGTTCCAGCGGCAGCGACCGTGGTCATCGGCCAGATCGACGCGATGACGCGCAAGGACGAGTACCCGGTGGAAACCCTGGTGTGGGATGCCCAGGGCAGGGCGCTGAGCCAGCAGACCGTGCCGGCCTTCGAGCCGCGCCCTGGCGCCGCGGTGCTGTACAAGGTCCGCTAGGGCGCCATCGGAGGCGCGGTCTCCGGCACCAGCGTGAACCGGTAGCGGTTCTCGTAAAGCTTCACTTCCAGCTGCGTCCGGCCGCGCCGTTCAAGGGTGTACAGCTTGCCGGCCCAGGGGCTGCCCAAGGCCGTGATCGGATTGATGTTGCCCAGCCGGCTGGCGTCCAGATGCACCACGACGCGGTCGTCCAGGTACGCCACCTTCACCGTGCTGAAGAACGTGGCGTACTGGCCGCTGGTCATCGCGGCATAGCCGGACAGTTCCGGGTGCGCCACCAGGAAGGCGAACTGCGTGCTGAAGTCGATGCCGGAAAGATCCGGCGCGCGGTACTGCGATTGCCGGGCCCACGCAGCGTCGGTGCTGTCCAGCGCATCGGCGGAGGTGATGGGGAAGAACTGGAGGTCCATGTAACCGGGGCCATTGCCATCGACGCGGGCCTGCCCGCCTTCCACCGAGGCCGACGAGACCAGGTTCGGGTAGGCCAGCGCCGGCAGCCCGCTGACACGGAACTCGCTGTGCGCCTGCACCTCCTGCGGCGGGTTGAAGAACTCGCCGACCTTCTCGCTCTGGCAGGCCGAGAGCAGGGCCAGCAGGGCCAGCGGCAACGCGCGTCCGAGCGCGGAACGGGGGTGGATCATGCGATGTGCCTCATCCTTGGGGGACGACAGTAGACCACGCTCTGCGGCAGCGGTGCCGGTCCGACGCATTGCGCTGCCTGTTCAGGCATGTATTTGCGGGGCTGCGTGCACAAGCCCGACGCGTGGATATGCTAGCGTTGAGATGTTCCACCGTTGGCCTGGATGCCTGATGAACTACGCTGAATGGATTCGCGAACAGCACGCGCGCAGTGTGGCGGCCGAGCAGATCGCCGAGGCCGCGCTGGATGGGCCGGCACTGTGTGCCGGCGACAGCGAAAGCCTTGCGCCGCTGCTGCGGGGAGTGAGCCAGCTGCTGGCGGTGCCGGTGGCCGATGTGCAGATTGTCGGCTCGGCCCGATTCGGCTTTTCGCTGCGCGATGGCGCGGCATTCGATCCCGCGTTTTCCGATCTGGACCTGGCCATCGTCAACGCCGGGTTGTATCAGCGATGCTCGGCGCCGACGGCGGCGTCGGCCGATGCCGCCCGCTTCCCGGAGCGTGATTTCCCTGCCGACGAGCGCATCGCAGTGCGCAAGGCATTCGATGCGCTTTCACTTTCAGTGGCCGACCGCTTCGCCTACGTCTCGGTCGCGGTGTTCCCGGACCAGGCCGCGCTGGTGCGCGCACAGGCAGGGCGTATCCGTGCCTACCTGGGCGTTGCGGGCCCGGCGCCCGCTGCCCGGTCGGCCGGTGCCGTGGAAACCCCCTTCCAGCACATCGTGGATGCGGGCCTGCCGCAGTACCTGCTGCCCATCGCCGCCAGTACGCCGGGCAATGCCTCGCCTTGGCTGGCCGACCGTGCGGCCTTCGAGCGCGCGTTCGGCGGCAGCAGCCTGCGCCAGGTGCGGCTTGCGGCGCTGGGGCGCGCACTCGCCGATCTGGCGCAGGTGGTACAGGTGCACTGCTGCCTGGTGGGCGGCAGCTTCGTGGACGTCTCCAACGCCGTGCCGAACGATCTGGACATCGTGGTGTTCTACAGTGCGCGGCCAGACGTCCGCTTCGAGCCGGGGCGTGCCCTGCAGCGGCTGACCCGCAAATTCCTGCTTGAACACATCGACATGCGCTTCGTGCCGTGCGACGCCGAGCCGTGGCTGATGGTGAAGCTGACCTCGTACTTCACCCAGTTGTATCAATCGCGCCGGCCGGGCACGGAAGCGCGCGAACATGGCCTGGTGCTGTTGCTGCCGGGTACCGGGACGGGGCAGTGATGACCGCACGCCTCGCCACCGCGCCCACGGATGCCCCCGTCGCCACCGAACGGGGGCTGATGCCGCTGCCGCCGCCGCCGCCGTCCCCGGCGCTGGCAGAGCGGCTGCAGGCGTGCAACCTCAGGCTGCCCGCGCTGCTGCCCTGCGTGCAGCCCTGCGAAACGCTGTGGTCCCACCGCGGGCATCCGCGGCTGCGGGCGGCGGTGCAGCAGCTGCGCCATCCGCTGTCGGCGCACATGCAGATGCCGGCGTTCGATCTGGCCGCGCTGGCTGCGGCGGAGGCGGCCGAGGCCGACGTCTATCGGCAGTGGCACCGCACCGTGCAGGGGCCGCTGTCGATGGCCGATGTGCAGCGCTTCATCTCGCTCAGCACCGGCGGTGACGGCGCGCTGCGCAGCGGGCCGGTATGGATCCGCGCCCGTAATGGGCGCGCGCAGCTGCCGATGGTGCCGGCCCCGCAGGGGGCCGCGCGTTGGGACGAGCTGCTGCGGCAACGGGCCGCGCCCGATCTGCGGTCTGCGGTGCAGCTGCTGGCGCTGGCCAACAATGCGCATGCCTTTGCCGACGGCAATGGCCGGCTGGGGCGCGCGCTGTTCAATTTCTGCCTGCATCGCGCCGGGCTTCCGCAGGCCTGCTTCATCCCGCTGAAGGTGCTGACGGTGCTGTCCCGTGGCGGCTACGAAGTGCGCCTGCGCGAGGCGGAACTGTACGGTCGCTGGGAAGGGTTGTACGCCTGGCACTGCACGGCAATCGAGTTGTATGCATGGCTGGAACAGCAGCCGGCCATGCCCGACCGGAACGAGGATGTCTGATGTTCAACAAGCGCTATTGGCGGGTGCAGTCTGAAGTGAGCGAATGCGGGCTGGCATGCCTGGCGATCTGCTCGTCCATGCTGGGCGCGGATCTGGAAATGAGCGAGCTGCGGCGCAAGTACCACAACTCCCAGCGCGGTGTGGACCTGAACCAGCTGATCGCGCTGGCCAGCGCGCTGGACATGCAGTGCCGGCCGGTGCGCTGCGAGCCCAGTGATCTGCAGCATCTGGGCACGCCGGCCATCCTGCACTGGAAGCTCAATCATTTCGTGGTGCTGGAGAAGGTCTCACGCGGCCGCTACCACATCATCGACCCGGCCCATGGCTCGCTGTCCTTCAGCGAAGCGGAGCTGTCCCAGGCCTTCACCGGCATCGCGGTGGAGGTCAGTTCCTCGCCCAGCTTCCGGCCGCGCAAGCAGCGTTCGCCGCTCAACATCTGGTCGATGATCCGCTTCAAGGGCGGCGTCGGCACCGCGCTGTTCCATACGCTGGTCTATACGCTGCTGCTGCAGGGCTTCGTGCTGCTGTCGCCGTTCTTCATGCAGCTGGCGGTGGATGAGGGTGTGCTGCGCGGCGACCGCGGCTTCCTGATGGCGCTCGCATTGGGGTTCGGTGCGGTGGCCGTGTTCAACAGCCTGGCCGAGGCCCTGCGCGGGGTCACGCTGCAGCGGGCGTCGGCGTTGATGGGCTGGGACATGAGCCGGCGCCTGTTCCATCATCTGGTCAGCCTGCCGCTGACCTGGTTCCATCGACGCCGTCTGGCCGATGCGCTGTCGCGGATGGAGTCGATCGACCCGATCCGCCAGCTGATCGCCAACGGGCTCATCGGCGCACTGCTGGACGGTGTGCTGGCGCTGGGCATCATCGTGCTGATGTTCGTCTACTCGCCGCTGATGAGTCTGGTCGCACTGACTGCGCTGGGGCTGTACGTGCTGATGCGGGTGGCCGCCATCCCGATGTCGATGAAGATGGGCATGGCCAGCCTGCAGGCGAACATCGCCGAACGCGGGACGCGCATCGAAACGCTGCGCGCGATGCAGTCGATCAAGACCATGGGCGGCGAGTTCTCGCGCGAATCGATCTGGGCCAACAAGTACGCCGATCTGGTGCGCGCTTCGTTGAACAGCGCCAACCTGCAGATCGGCATCGGCGCCGGGCGCACCCTGCTTGATGGCCTCAGCCTGGTGGCCATCGTCTACATCGGCGCCCAGGCGGTACTGGCCAACACGCTGACAGTAGGCGCGCTGTATGCCTTCGTGGCCTACCGGCAGCAGCTGAGCAACCGGCTGACCACGCTGGTGGACCAGTGCATCGCCTGGCGCCTGACCGAGCTGCATTCGGACCGCATTGCCGATATCGCGCTCAGTCCCAGCGAAGAGGGCTTCAGCAAGGATCCTTCGGCGTCGGACAGCCTGGAGGGGCACATCCAGCTGCGTTCGGTGTACTTCCAGTACTCGGCACAGGAAGCGCCGGCGCTGAAGGACATCAATCTGGCCATTGCGCCGGGCGAGTTCGTGGCCATCACCGGCCCGTCCGGCTGTGGCAAGAGCACGCTGGTGAAGGTGCTGACCGGGCTGTACCCACCCAGCGCCGGCGAGCTGCTCTATGACGGGCTGAACATCGCCAGCTGGGGGCCGCGCGTGGTCCGTCAGCGGATGGGCGTGGTGATGCAGGATGATGAGCTGCTGACCGGTTCGATCGTTGAGAACGTGACCTTCTTCGCCGAGCGCCCGGACATCGCGCTGGTCTGGCAGTGCCTGGAAATGGCGGCAGTGAAGGAGGATGTGCAGCGCATGCCGATGCAGCTGGAAACGCTGGTGGGCGACATGGGCTCGACCCTCTCCGGTGGCCAGAAGCAGCGCCTGCTGCTGGCCCGCGCGCTGTACCGCAAGCCCAGCATCCTGGTGCTGGATGAGGCCACCGCGAACCTGGACGTAGCGCGCGAGAGCCGCATCTACCAGGCGCTGGCGCAGCTGGATATCACCCGCATCCTGATCACCCACCGCCCCGACACCATGCGCCTGGCCGACCGTCTGGTGCGCATCGACCAGGGCAGGGTGGTGGGCGATACCCGCAAGCCCACCGCAGCGGCGCCCACAGCAGCGCCGGCCGTCAACCTCATTCCTGCCGTCGTTTCGCCGCCAGCAGCGGTTCCAGCAGCCAGTCCAGCAGCGAGCGCTTCTCCAGAACCAGATCGGCTTTGAGGCGCATGCCCGGGGTCAGTGCCAGCGCCTTGCCATAGGCCTGCATCTGCTGGTCGTCCAGCGCGGCCAGCAGCCGGTACTGGCTTTCCACGGCTTGCAGATCGGCGGGCAGTTCGTCCGGTGCGGTCGGTGAGCGCGCGATCTTGACGATCCGGGCGCGGCCGACGCCGAACTTCTGGTAGGGGAAGGCGTCGTACATCAGCCGCACGTCGGTGCCGACATTGACGAAGGCGATGGCCGAGGAGGGCACCCACAGCTCGGCGAACAGCTGCGAGCCTTCCGGCATCATCACCCCGAGCGTGCGCCCGGCGGTGACCGTGGCGCCCGGCTTGGCCTGCAGCCAGGTGACCTGCCCGGCGGACTGCGCTACCAGATTGAACTGCGTGCCCAGCTTGTAGTTGATCGCCTTCTCGCGTGCGCCCAGCAGTTCGGACAGCGCGGTGGCGCGGTTGGCGTCACGCTCGGCCTTGAGGCGGCCCAGCTCGTGCCGCATCTGCTCGTGCTCCTGTTCCAGCTGGGCAATGCGCGTCTGCACTTCGGCCACCGATTGGCGCACGTTCAGAACCCGCACTTCCGCGTCGCGGTACTGCAGTTCGGACACCAGTTTGTCCGCGCGCAGGCGGCCCAGGTCGTGCACGGTCTTCTCGGCGATGGCCTGCTGTTGCTGGTACAGCGTGACGTTGTCACGCAGTACCGAAAGCTGGCGGGTGGTGCCCAGCATGCGCTCGCGGATGCCGGCCTCCTGGCTTTCCAGGGATGCTTCGGTGGCGCGTTCGCGATCGACCGACGCCTGGGTGAGGCGCTCGGCCATGCCGGACAGGGTGGCGCCGGTGCTTTCGCCGGTGTCGATCACCGAATCCACCGAGACGCTGACGATGGGGTCGCCCTGGCGGACCTTCGCGCCTTCCTCCACATGCACGTTGCTGACGATGCCCGAACGCTGGCTGATGATCGGCAACAGGCCGCGCGAGGGGACCAGCGCGCCGGATACGGTTTCCTTGCGCGGGAACGAGGTGGTCACCAGGAACAGTACCGCCAGGCCCAGCAGCGCAACCACGAAGCCGGTGGCCAGCCACATGCCGACGCCCGGGGCCTGCACCGGGGAGCCGAAGCGCTGCGTGGCGGCCTCGATCGCTTCGTTGCGGAACAGCGGAATCACATCCGCCGTCTCATCCTTCCTGGCTGGTTCCATGTGGCCTGCGGTGCCGCGTCGTTGCGGAGAGTGGGATGGGAAGGGGCATCATCGCGCGGTTCGGGGTGCAAGGCAGCCACGGCCACCGGCCACGTCGACGTAGTAGTCGTAATCGTCGCGCAGACCGAAGCCCACCCGCCAGGAGATCGGGAACACGTTGGCGGGCTGGTCGGAGACCTGGGTCTGCAGCGTGACCGTGCGGCCATTGAACGTGACCGGTGCGGTGGCTTCGGCGTAGCGGACCGGTTGCAGGCCGTGCATCGTCCAGCGGCGTCGCTGCACCAGGCTGGCCTGTGGGTAGGTGGACAGGTTCACCCCGGAGGCTTCCAGTGCGACATCGGTGCCGGTGTCGAGCAGGACGAGCTCGTCGCGCTTGCCGATGCGCATCGGCAGGCGCAGCGAGTACTGGCCGCCCCACAGTGCGGAGGTGGTTGCCAGGGGTTGCCGGCAGGTATCGGCCGGCAGTGCCTTCAGCAGCTCCAGCTCGGTGGGCCGCAGCACCAGCGGACCCAGCCGGTACAGCAGGTCCAGGCCGATGATGTTGAACTCGATCTGGTCGGTGACCGTGAAGGCGACGTTGCTGAAGTGCAGATCGCCCAGCTGCACATCGACCGGAGCGGCCAGGCCGATCGCCACGGTCTGCCCGGGCCGCGAATTGTCGGTGGCGAAGTTGTCGGTCACCGCCAGGCCCATCGCCTGTGCGGCCTTGCGGCTGATATGCGAACGGGTGGCGCCGGTGTCGATGATGAAATCGGAGTCGATGTCGCGCTGCTTTCCATCCTGGCCGCCCCGGATCTTGCCGCGGATGACAGGGACACCGGCCTTGGCCGACAGCGGCAGGCGGGTTCCGGCAGGCGGCGGTGCGGCCAGCCTGGCCGATCGCGGCCATTGGCTGAAGGACTCGAACGCGGGGACGGTGATGGCGCGTACTTCCTCGCCTGCACGCAGCGACGGCGCGACATGCTGCTGATAGAGCGCGCGGACCTTCTGCATGTCGGCGGCCCAGCCGGCGATGTCGCCTTCCAGCAGACGGTTGCCGGCACGCAGGCTCCGGCACAGGTACATGACCCCCTGGCTCTTCTCGGCCACCACGGCAGCGTCGGCGATACAGGTGTCGGCCCAGCGATTGGACTGGGCGATTTCGCCACGCGTGCGGTGGTAGCCGGCACGTGCGGCCAGCCGTGCCGTGGTATTGGATTTGCCGATCCGCTCCAGGGCCGCGCTGTTGCCCTGCATCACCGCTACGGTGATGCCATGGCTGTCTTCAGCGACCACATCGCGGGCTCCGGCGGGGGCGGCCACGCCCAGTGCGATCACTGCGGACATCAGGAATTTCATTGCCTCAGCTCCTCTGTGACACGTATCGGCCGCCCGGTCTCCCGGGCGGCCGACGTTCCGGTGCAGCGTCAGAACCCGCTGATGACCAGGTTGAACTGGCCGGTGAACGAGTTGGTGTTCGGATCGAACGTCAGGCCGATGTTGAACGACACACCGTTACCGAAGTCCTGGTTGAAGCTGGCGTTGTAGTTGCTCACATTGAAGTGATCGGTGGTCAGGCCCAGGGTGTAGGTCTGGCCTGCATACTGGAAGCTGCCGCTACCGGCCAGGCCCCAGTTGCCATTGGTCAGATTCAGGTTCTCGGTCAGGTTGAAGGTCAGGTTGTAGTCCTGCAAGACCCATGTCTGGGTCGCGCTGGCTACACCGTTGCCATCAATGCTGGCGTTGGAACTGAAGGTGGTCTCGCCACCGCCGTCGCCACCACCACCGCCGCCGCCGCCGCCACCACCGCCGCCATCGCCCGGATCCCACGGATCAGTCCAGTCCGGCGGATCCGGGTTGGGACCCCAGTCGTCCGGCGGGGTCACATCGACCGGCGGCAGATCGGTGGTATCCACCTGCGCGCCACCGGAGACCAGTGCACGTTCTTCGGGGGAGAGATCACGAATTCCACTTGCAGACATCTCACAACTCCTTGTTTGTCCGATGCTGAGTACGGATGCGTCGTTGCCGCCTTCATGCGGCCCTCGGACATTTATCACACGAAGTGGGTGGTGCTCTGTCAGAAAAATCTGATTCGGACGGAAGGGTGATATACGACAAAAATGAACGCGCATCGCACTTGCGCAACGACGAGTCTTCATCTTGAAGTAATGCGAATGTGCTATTTGACCTTCACGCAGTTGCTGCGTTAAACACCACACCTCACGCACGAAGCAAGGAGTTGCACGCATGCAGGAAAATGGAATTCGCGAGCTGTCGCTGGAGGAGCTCGCACTGGTTTCTGGCGGTGCGCAGATGGATACCACCGATCTGCCGCCGGTGGATGCGTTGCCGCCGGATGACGGGGGCTGGCCGGATATCGATCCGCCAGACTGGACCGATCCGTGGGACCCGGGCGATGGCGGTGGTGGCGGCGGTGGTGGTGGTGGTGGCGAAGCGCCGCCGAGCGCGTATGAGCAGGTCGATGCACAGGCTGACACCGTCGCGCGCGAGGTGGAGGCACTGATCAAGGCCGATCCGGGTTACCAGAGCCAGGAGCTGGGCACGGTGATCTACCGCGACGCAGTGACCGGTGAAATCAAGTCCAGCCCGATGGCGCGCGGTGATGCCAGCAATCCCGGGGCCATCAGCTATCCGCTGCTGGAGTGGGGCATCTCGCCGGGCCAGGTGGTGGGCATCATCCATTCCCATCCGGCCGGGGTCTTCCCGTCGGAGACGCATGAGGTCAACAAGTACCCGTCTGACAACCGCACCGTTGGCGGCGTGGCCTACGAAGGCGGGGACTGGGGCGTGGCCGATCTGCTGCGCGACAACGGCATGAATGCCGAAGAGTTCCGCTACTACATCATCGGGCCCGATGGTGTGACCCGTGAGTATGATTTCAACGACCGCGATGCGGAAACGCTGGGTACGACGCTATGAAGATAGAGGCCGCATGGGCGATGGCCGTTCTCGCCGTGGGCGCAGCAGCCTGTGCGCCGGTGGCGCGTGCCGATTCGCCAGGGCTGGCGGTGCTGCGCAGCGAAGATGGAGTGCCTGCGAACCGCTACACCTCGCAGCACCAGATGAGTTGTGGCAGCCGCGTGTTCGAGCTCGTGGTGGAATCGCCGGGTCCGGTCAGGTTGACTGGCCTGAAGGTGGATGGCGTCGCGGTTCCTGCCGCGCAGTTGCAGGCCATCAATGCACAGGTACCGGAGCGCTCCTGGTTTCAGGGCATCGCCTCGTCCTGCACGTCGGCCCGCCAGTCGCTGACCCTTCAGCTGTCATCGCCGCAGGGGGCAGTGACCATCCCGCTTTCGTTCAAGGATGGCGTGCTGGTTCCGGCGGCACCCGTCCGGTAACGCAGGTGCTGCAGGCTGCCGGCCCCTGCGCGGGGCCGGCAGCGCGACCGCCGGTCAGAAGCGGTAGGCCGCCTGCACGTACACCCGGCGCGGTTCCCCGGGGAAGTGCCCGTTGCGCGCGATGAAGCCGCTGGCCGCATACACCTTGTCGAACAGGTTCTTGACGTTGGCCTGGAACTGCCACTGCTTCCACGTGGTCTTCCAGCTCATGTCGAACACGGTGTAGGCCTTCACGCTCTGCCCGTCCAGGCTGATGCGCTCGCCGACATGGTCGGCACCGAAACCAATGGCCGAGTTCAGTGCGGGCAGGTCGTAACGCGTCCACAGGCCGAGCGTGTTGCGCGGTGCATTGGCGAAGCGGTCTCCGGAGGCGTTGGTGATGCCGTTCGGGCCCGCATCCTTCACCCGTGCGTCGTTGTACGCGTAGGTGAGGTTCACCACCCAACGATCGGTCACATCGGCCAGCAGATCGAGTTCCATGCCGGTGCTGCGCACCAGGCCCAGCGCGGCGAGCTGGTTCACGCCTGCGATCACTTCACCGGTGGCCTGCACGATGTTGCTGCGGTCGATGCGGTAGGCCGCCATGTTCAGGGTGACACGCTCGGCCAGCAGCGACTTCATGCCTATCTCCCACTGCTTGCTGCGTTCAGCGTCGAACGGGCCGCCGGCAGCGCGGTCCTGGTTGGCCGCGCTCTGTGGCACGAATCCGCTGGCCACGTTCGCGTACAGGTTCAGCCCCTCGCGCACAGTGAAAGTGCTGCCCAGCCGCCAGCTGAGGTCGTGCCCATCCACGCTGCTGCCGCCGAGGCGATCCTCGTCCTTGAAGCCATCCCAGCGCAGGCCGGCCAGCACATGCCAGCGCGTGCCCAGGGCAAGTTCGTCCTGCAGGTAGCCGCCGTAGCGTGTGCTGCGCGTGGAGGTGCTGCGCCAGGGCAGGGTAGCCAGAGCGTAGTCGTGCCAGGTGCTGGCGCCATACACTGGATTGAACAGGTCAATGCCACGCACCGGCCCCGCACCGCGCGCGAGGTCGGCACTGTTGGCGGTCTGCGCGGTGAAGTCGGCATCGAGCTGGTACACGTCAGCGCCGAACAGCACTTTATGCTCGATGCGGCCGGTACTGACCCGCCACACGGCATTGCCGTTGACAGTAAACGCCTCGTTGTCGCGGATCTGGTTGCGCAGCTGGCGCGTCATCCACTCGGCCACGCCATCGCGATCGCGGTCGATCAGCCCCATGGGCTCGTGATACATCTGATGCTCGTTGTTGGTGAACCATCGCGCGGCGAAATCCACATCCAGATTCGAGGCCGGCGCGAAGCGATACTGCGCCAGAGCAACCTTCGCGCGCATGTCGAGGAAGTCGCTGGCCTCGTTGTGGTTCCAGCGGCGATCGGTCAGGAACGTACCTGCGTCATTCACCGGTACACCCCGCAGGCGGTTGCCGCCCAGGTTCTGGGTGATGTCGGTGAACTGCAGGGTCAGCTCGCCGGTATCGCCCACATCGAAGGCCAACGATGCATCGCCGATCACGCTTTCGCTGTCGGTGTTCCAGCGCACGCCCTGCTCGGTGTCGCCGTACAGACCGGCGCGGTAGCGCACGCGGCCGGCCGCATCCAGGGGGCCGGTGGCCTCGACCGAGCCGGCGCGGAAATCCTCGTTGCCCAGCTGGACTTCGATGCGGCGCTCAGCCGTGGCCCGCGGTTTGCGGGTCACATAATTGATGACGCCGCCGGCATCACCACCGCCATACAGTGCGCCGGCCGGACCCTTCAGCACCTCCACCCGCTCGATGTTGAACAGCTGGGGCACCGCGAAGCCCGCATACGGGTCGCCGCGCAGGCCGTCATAGAGCACGTTTTCCTGCCGGAAGCCACGCAGGGTCACGCCCGCATAGCTGAAGAAGCTGATGCCGCTGATGCTGCGGTACAGGTCGGTCACCTGGCGCGCAGCCTGGTCGTCGATCAACTCGCGCGGCACCACCTGCACCGATTGCGGCACCAGTTCCAGTGGGGTATCGGTGCGGGTGCCAACCGCGGCGTCGTCAACCCGGTACAGCGTCTGCGCACGGCCACGCACTTCGACCTTGTCGAGCTCGGTGGTCGCGGTGGTGGGGAGGGCGGCCTGTGCCAGGGGGGCCAGGGGCAGGGCGAGGGCCGCGCACAGCGCGCGGCGGCGGAGCGGGAACAGGGTCATGGGAGGGGATTGGCAGCCGCAAATGAGAAAGATTAGCATTTGCAGTGATGCTGTGCCTATTCCCTGATGGCGCGATGGACGTCTGGGCCCGTGCGGAGGACGTTACGCCCGTATCGTCGCAACCTCCCTCCGGCCCGCGGCCTCGGTCATCACGACGGCGAGCTGCTTGAGCGAGTAGGGCTTGCGCAGCAGGGTGAAGCCGTGGCCGGGGTCGCGTGCCAGCAACTCGCTGTAGCCGCTGGTCAGGATGATGGGTAGATCCGGAAAGCGATCGCGCACGTGCCGGGCCAGTTCCAGGCCGTTGGTGCCGGGCATCACCACGTCGCTGAACATCACATGGAACCGCGTGGCGTCCTGTTCCAGTTCGGCAAGGGCCTCATTGGCGTTGCGGGCCAGTACCACCTCATAGTCGAGTTCGCGCAGGGCTCCGACCGCGAACTCGGCCACATCCACGTTGTCCTCCACCACCAGCACGCACAGCCCGTGCCCGTGCAGCAGGCCCGGCTGTGCCGCCGGCCGCGCCACTGTCTCGCTGGAACGGGTGAGCGGCAGATACAGCGTGAACCGGGTACCGACGCCAGCCTCGCTCTTGACGTCCACCTCGCCTTCGGACTGCTTGACGAAACCGAATACCTGGCTGAGGCCCAGGCCGGTGCCGGCACCAATACCTTTGGTGGTGAAGAAGGGTTCGAAGATGCGATCCACCACGCCCGGGTCGATGCCGGAGCCGGTATCGGTGACGCTGATGGCGGCGAAGTCACCCTTCAGCGGTGCCGCGAAGCGGACCGAAGGCACCGCCGTAACCTGCTCGACGTCGATGGTGACCGTGCCGTGGCCGTCGATCGCATCGCGCGCATTGACGGCGATGTTGATCAGCGCGGTGTCCAGCTGTGTGCGGTCCAGCAGCACCGGCAGCGGGCGATCAGGCAGGTTGACCGACACCTGGATGCGTGCCCCCAGTACCGTGGTGATGATGTCCGACAGGGCCTGCACGCTCTCGCACAGGTCGAAGACCTCCGGTGACAGGCTCTGCCGGCGCGAGAAGGCCAGCAGCTGCGCCGTCAGCCGTGTGGCGCGGTCCGACGCGTTGCCGATCGCCTGCACGTAGCGGCGTCGCGGATCTTCCTCTGGCCAGGTATGCAGCAGCATGTCCACCGAGCCGGTGATGACCTGCAGCAGGTTGTTGAAGTCGTGTGCGACGCCTCCGGTGAGCTGGCCGATGGCTTCCAGCTTCTGCGACTGCCTGAGCTGCTCGCGGGCCCGTACCAGTTCCAGGTGCGCCTCGCGCGCCTGTTCGGTGATCGCGGCCACCTGGCGGCTGTGCAGGTCGCGCTCGATCACGCGTTCGGTCTGCTCGCTGACCACGCAGATGATCCCGGCGACGGCACCGCTGGCATCGCGCAGAGGCGAATAGGAGAAGGTCCAGAAGGTCTCCCGCAGCGTGCCGTCGCGGTCCATCATCAGCGGCAGGTTCTTGAAGCTGCGGCTGCGGCCCGCGAACGCCGCATCGACGGCATGCTCCACATCGGCCCAGACGTCAGACCACACCACGTCCAGGCGGTTGCCCATGGCGCCGTGCAGCTTGTCACCCAGCATCGGCAGGTAGGCATCGTTGAAGAAGAATGCCTTTTCGCTCTGGCCCCAGGCGATCCACAGAGGTTCCGGAGAGTCGAGGATCATCGCAAGCAGCGTGCGCAGCTCGCAGGGCGCCTGTGCCGCCGCCGGCGAGCGTGCCCAGTCGCTGTCCTGCAGCAGGCGATAGGCAAGCTGGTCGGGTGCGGAGACGGGAAGGGGGAAAGGATGCATGGCCGTCGGCGCGGGAAGGTGCGGCAGCATAGCCGAACCGATGTCAGCAGGGCCTGCACATCGCCAATGCGTCGGGGCAGCCGCAGCGGCTAGCCTGGCTCCTGGCCGGGTTGCCCGGCCAGGGCGTGCCGGCCTGCCGGCGCCAGGTCGATGTCCGCATCCTCGGCCTGCACCGCGAAGCCGGCATTCACTGCCCAGGTCGCAGCGTCACCCCGCACCGGCTGCGCGTCGGCGATGTCCTGCAGGATCCTGATCTGCGCTGCAGTCAGCTCCATCGCCTCATACCCCCAGCAGCGACGGGAGCCGCCACTCCGAAACACGCGCGTGGCTGATCGGCTGGTGGCAGCCGCAACGCTCGCAGCGGAACAGGGCACCGCCTGGCAGCTGCAGCAGTGTGTCCTCACTGGCGGAGGTGGTCTCCGCGCAATGGTGGCAGGTGACGGTGAGCGCGGTGATGCGTTCAACGCCACCGGACAGGTTGAAGACGGCTTCGAAAGCGCGGATGACAGGGTGGGACATAACCACTCGCGAGTAGTACACGTCCGCATCCTCGCCTGCCATCCGTGACGGCGCAGTCAGCTGCGTGCATCGACCGGATCAAGATACTCACCGCCAGAGCTCCTTCCTTCAGAGGTCCTTCTTCTTGCCGCTCAGATCCAATGGCGTGTCATCGCCCTTGCGCTCGCTGGACCAGACTTCAAGACTCCTGTTGCAGCGGCTTTCGCGTGCGGCGACCTGCGGCGGCAGGTCCTTCAGGTGCGGTGACTCCTGGCAGCCCGAATGCATGGCCGTGTCGTCATAGGTGGCGCAGGCAGCGAGCGAGGCGAACATGACGGCACAGACCGAGGCGCGCAGCGCGGCGGGGGCGGAGCAGATCGACATGGACGGCATCCTGGAAAGAGGGGGTGCCCTGATTCAATGATGTGACCCCGTGCCGACGCAATCGGCCCACCTGCACTTGTTATTCAGTAACAAGTGTGGCGATACTCTGCGGTTGTGGCATCTGCGGGCTACGCGACGCAGATCATGAACAGTGCGGACAGCGCCAGCATCAGCATGAAGACCCGTCGGCTCAGGGCCAGGCAGGCCAGGCAGGCGGCCAGGGCCCAGGCCGCCAGCAGGACGCAGGTGAGCAGCCACAGGCCGATGGTCATCAGTGACCCCGCAGCGATGGCTGACAGGGCGGACGCCTTGAACAGCGCGATACCCAGCACACTGCCCAGCACGCCGGCCTGCAGGGCGACCGCGTCATGGTGGGCAGGGGCACGGCGGGGAGGCATTGCGGTCCGGACGATCGACCAGGGGGGGGTGATCGAAGTCTGCCCGAACGGATATCCACGCCATGTGTAGTCCCGTCGGCGGCCGCCGCAGGAATGCCCGCCGCGTGCGGCGCTGCGGCACGGCCGGAGGACAGGAGTGTCAGTGACTGCGGGCGACCGTGCGTGCGCGGTTCTTTTCCAGCATCACTGCTACGCACCACAGCAGCAGGCCACCGAAGGCCGTGGCTGCGCCGACATAGCCGGTGGTGGCGGGACTGAAGCCGGCGCTGATGGCCATGCCACCCAGCCACGGCCCCAGCGCGTTGGCGGTGTTGAACGCGGCATGGTTGGAGGCCGCAGCCAGCGTCTGCGCTTCTCCCGCCACATCCATCAGGCGGGTCTGCAGAACGGCGGCGAGCGCACCCATGGTGCCCACGGTGATGATCATCGGGCCGATGGTCCACACCGACTGCGCAGCCAGCGGATACAGCAGCAGCATCACGATCGACCACGCCAGTACCAGCGCGGCAGCCTTGAAGTGGAATCTGTCCACCAGCCAGCCGCCGGCGATGTTGCCGATGATGGCGCCGATGCCGAACACACCCACGGCGAGCGGCATCCACGATTCGGCAACCCCGGTCACCTGCACCAGGGTCGGCGCAAGATAGGTGAACACACAGAACATGCCGGCGAATCCGACCGCGCCGATGGCCAGTGCCAGCCATACCTGCGTGGTGTTGAAGGCGCGCAGCTCGCGCATCGGCGAGGTGCGCACCTCCTCCGGGTCGGGCAGCAGGAAGCGCGCGATCATCGCAACGGTGGCAATGGCCAGCAGGGTGACCAGCGCAAACGCCGTACGCCAGCTCAGTTGCTGGCCAAGCCAGGTGGTGAGCGGGTTGCCGATCAGGATGGCGATGGACAGGCCGAGCAGCACGCGCGACATCGCCTGGCCACGCTGGCCGGCAGGGCTGATTGCCGCCGCCACCAGCATCGCCACGCCAAAGTAAGCGCCATGCGGAAGGCCCGCGACGAAGCGCGCGATGAGCATGGTGGCGTAGTTCGGTGCCAGCGCGCTGGCCAGATTGCCGACCGCGTAGAAGCCCATCAGCGCCAGCAGCAGGCGACGGCGTGGGAAGCTGGCGCCGACGAACGCCAGGATCGGTGCACCGACCACCACGCCGATGGCGTAGGCGCTGATGAGATGGCCGACCTGTGTTTCGGTGATCGACAGGCCACGACTGATTTCCAGCATCAGGCCCATGCTGGCGAACTCGCTGGTACCGATGGCAAAGCCGCCGAGCGACAGGGCGAGGATGATCAGGGTGCGCTGGCGGGGCGTCAGCTGCGCGGCCAGGGAGGAATTGGGGCTCATGCGGGGGACGCAGGGGGGGCGGGGGAGCAGCCTATTGTACTGCTGCACCGCAGCAGGGGTCATCGCCGGCTGCCAAGAATCAGCGTTTGGCCACTGGTAGTGCTGCGCAGCGCATGTTGAGGGAATCTCCATTTCAGTGAATATCTTCATAGCGGAGCAGAGCACACGGCATGTACTCGCCCAAAGCAGCTGCAGCGCCGTTCCCCGCGACACTTCCTCAGTTGGACAATCGCGGATGCACGGTCGATACACCCTTTCGTTCCCTGTCGCGGCGGCCTCCGGGCCGACACGTGGCCCAGCTCAAGGTGCTCCATGACACTTTCCATCCGTACTGAAACGCCGGCCGACATCGCCGCCATCCATGCCCTGACCACCGCCGCTTTCGCCACGGCCGGACACAGCAGTCACACCGAGCAGTACATCGTTGATGCGCTGCGCGAGCGCGGCGAGCTGAGCATCTCGCTGGTGGCCGACGCGGCTGGAGAAGTCATCGGCCACGTCGCTGTTTCGCCGGTGTCCGTCAGCGACGGCAGCAGCGGCTGGTACGGCCTGGGCCCGATCTCGGTGCTGCCGGAGCGACAGGGGCAGGGCATCGGTACCGCATTGATGCGCGCAGCCATCGAGGCCCTTCGCCAGCAGCACGCGCGAGGCTGCGTGTTGCTGGGCGAGCCGGCGTACTACGGTCGTTTCGGTTTCCGCGCCGAGCCGGGGCTGGTGCTGCCGGGCGTTCCCGCCGAGTACTTCCAGGCGCTGTGCCTGCAGCCGCCATTGGCGCAGGGAGAGGTGCGCTACTCCCCGGCGTTCAAAGCGACCGCCTGATCGCGGGCGTTCAGCCCGCGTGCCGAAGGTGGATCAGCGGATACGGACGGCCCTGCGAATCCAGCGCTGAGCGGCCGGTCTCGATGAAGCCCATGCGCAGGTAGAACCCCACTGCCTGCGCATTCTGTGCGTTGACGTCGGTGCTCAGCTGCGGATGCACGGCCAGTGCGTGCTGCAGCAGCTGACGGCCGATGCCGGTGCCGCGCACGTCCGGGTCGATGAACAAGGCGTCCAGATGCATCCCGTCGATCAACATGAAGCCCAGAGGACGATCATCTGCATCCACGGCCACGGTGGTCGGCGCCTGGGGCAGGAAACCAGCCACTTCGGCATCGATGGCCAGGCGGTCTTCAGGGCTGAGGAAGTCGTGGGTGGCGTCGACGGCGCGTCGCCACAGGTCGACGAGTGCGGCACCGTCATCGGCGCGCGAGGGGCGCAGGGTGGTCATGGGCGGGAACGTGAAGCGGGCAGGCGGCACAGTATGACGTCATTCTGGCATCCGCTGCGCAGCCCGGCGTTACACTGTGCGCCTGAGCTCCGCCGCCTCACGGAAACTGCCATGACCGACGCTCCGGGTGTACCGGTGCACGACGCCGACGAACAGTGGATGCGCCATGCGTTGGCGCTGGCCGAGCGCGCGCAGCGCGAGTTCGACGAGATCCCGGTCGGTGCGGTGCTGGTCGGTGCCGACGGCCAACTGCTGGGTGAGGGCTGGAACCTCAATATCGCTTCGCACGATCCCAGCGCGCACGCCGAGATCGTGGCGATGCGTGCCGGCGGCAAGGCGCTGGCCAACCATCGGCTGCTGGGCAGCACGTTGTACGTGACGCTGGAGCCCTGCGCGATGTGCGCGATGGCAATCGTGCATGCGCGTGTGTCGCGGCTGGTCTACGGTGCCAGCGACCCGAAGACCGGTGCCTGTGGCAGCGTGTTCGACCTGCTGGGCGACGCGCGCCACAACCACCGCGTGGAGATCCACGGCGGGGTGCTGGCCAAGGAGGCGAGCACGCGGCTGACCAACTACTTCCGCGCCAAGCGCGGCAAGCCGCCCCTGTTGCTGGAACGCCCGGCGGACGAGGGTTGAGCAGCGAAAGGGTATGATGGGCGCCCCTTTCCTTTTCCGGCGGCCCGCGGGCCAGCCCTGCAGCGAGACGACACGATGGTGGAGAACGGCGCGGCCAACGAGCGATTGATCTGGATCGACCTGGAAATGACCGGGTTGGATACCGACAACGATTCGATCATCGAGATCGCCACCGTAGTGACCGATGCCCAGCTCAACGTGCTGGCCGAAGGCCCAGAGTTCGCCATCCATCATCCGCTGGAGACGCTGGAGGCGATGGACGAGTGGAACCGCAACCAGCATCGTCGCTCCGGCCTGTGGCAGCGTGTTCTGGACAGCAGCGTGACCCTTGCCCAGGCCGAGGCGCAGACGGTGAATTTCCTGGCGGAGTGGATTCCGGCTGGCCTGTCGCCGATGTGCGGCAATTCGATCTGCCAGGATCGCCGCTTCCTGCACCGGCAGATGCCGCGCCTGGAGAAGTACTTCCACTACCGCAACCTGGACGTGTCCACGGTGAAGGAACTGGCCAGGCGCTGGGCGCCGGGCGTGGCTGCTGGCGTCGGCAAGAACAGCAGCCACACCGCACTCAGCGACGTGCATGATTCGATCAACGAGCTGCGCCACTACCGCCGGTTCATGGGCGCGCTTTCGGGGTTGCCGGCCGCCTGAACGACGACGCCGGGCATGGCCCGGCGCTACCCATCGTTCAACCGCGTGGCGCTACTATCGGCCCATGAACGAGCCGATCCTGCTCCCGCGCGATATCGCCCACGACGCCCGCGACTGGTCCGACCTGCAGCGGGCGGTGGCCCTGCTGGAGGCGCCGACCCTCACCGCGCGCATGGCCAACCTGGTCGGCACGCCGCTGGAGTTCGCAGTGAAGGCCCTGCCGACGTCGGTGTCCAGCCGCATCCACGGCGCGGTGCAGGCGGCGCTGTCGAAATCCGCGCAGGCGGCGCTGTGGAGCATGGACAATTCACCCGGCAAGCGCGCATCCACCCGCTGGCACAAGGTGGCTGCCGCAACCTCCGGCGCTGTCGGTGGTGCCTTCGGGTTTGCCGCGTTGTTCATCGAACTGCCGGTGTCGACCACCATCATGATGCGCGCCGTGGCCGATGTGGCGCGCAGCGAAGGCTTCGACCTGTCCGAGTTCAGCACCCGCCAGGCCTGTCTGGAGGTGTTCGCGCTGGGCGGCAATTCGCCGCGTGACGACGCCAGCGAGACCGGCTACTACCTGGCCCGCGGCTTCACCACCGATGTGATGCGCCACCTGTCGGCCGAGCTGGCCGGCCGCGTGGTGACAGGCCGCGACCTCACCCTGGGCGTGGCCCCGAAGGAGGCCGGCAAGCTGTTGGCCAAGCTGGTGGAGAAGGTCGCCGCGCGTTTCGGTGTGGTGGTGACCGAGAAGTTCGCCGCGCAGGCGGTTCCCATCGTGGGTGCTGCCGCCGGCGCCACGCTCAACACCATGTTCACCGACTACTACCAGGACATGGCACGCGGGCATTTTATCGTGCGCCGGCTGGAGCGCAAGTACGGTGAGGATGTAGTGCGCACCTGCTATGACCGCGTGGCACAGGGCGGCGCCCTGATCGAGCCGACACTGTAACCGGTGTCGGGAGCAGGTCCCTTTGCCGTGCAAAGGCATCTGACCCCGGGCGAGACCTCGGGCGAGCCTATCATTGCCCCGGCGGAACAACTGTTTTGCCAGCGCGCACCTGTTGCCGCGCGGTCGCCGTCTCCATCCTTGCCGGCACTCCCCCGCAAGAGATGGCCGATATGCTGTTCACTCCCCACCGCCTGGGCGCACTGACCCTGCCCAACCGCATCGTGATGCCGCCGATGACCCGTTCGCGTGCGGCCCACGGCAATGTTGCCACCGCCGAAATGGCGGCGTACTACGCGCAACGTGCCGGCGCCGGCCTGATCATCAGCGAAGGCACCCAGATCAGCCCGCAGGGCCAGGGCTATGCCTGGACCCCGGGCATCCATAGTCCGCAACAGGTACAGGGGTGGCGCCAGGTCACCGATGCGGTGCACGCGGCGGGCGGACGCATCTATGCGCAGCTGTGGCACGTGGGCCGCGTTTCGCATATTGCCCTGCAGCCGAACGGTGAGGCGCCGGTGTCGTCGTCGGCACTGCTGGCCGAAGGCGTGAAGGTGTTCGTTGACCCGACCGGTGCCGGCCCGGAGGCCGGCGTCGGCGAGATGATCCAGCACTCGATGCCGCGCGCCCTGCGCGAGGACGAGATTCCTGGCATCGTCGAGGACTACGCACGGGCGGCACGCAATGCACTGGCGGCGGGCTTCGACGGGGTCGAGCTGCATGGGGCCAATGGCTATCTCATCAACCAGTTCATCGATTCGCAGGCCAACCAGCGCACCGATGGCTATGGTGGCGCGCTGCAGAACCGGCTGCGCTTCCTGCGTGAGGTGACGCGGGCGGTAGTCGCGGTGGCGGGCGGCGACCGGGTGGGGGTGCGCCTGGCGCCGCTGACCACGCTGCAGGGGGCGGTGGACGATACGCCGCAGGCCACCTATCTGGCGGCCGCGCATCTGCTGGGTGGGCTGGGCGTGGGCTACCTGCACATCGCCGAAGCCGACTGGGACGACGCACCACCGATGCCGCTGGCATTCAAGCAGGCGCTGCGCATGGTCTATCCGGGCACGCTGATCTACGCCGGCAAGTACACTGCCGCGCGCGCCGAGCAGGCACTGGCCGAAGGCTGGGCTGACCTGATCGGCTTCGGCCGGCCGTTCATCGCCAACCCGGACCTGCCGGAGCGGCTGCGCCAAGGTTCGGAACTGAACCTGCCGGACCGCGCGACGTTCTTCGGAGGCGGAGCGGTGGGCTTCACCGATTACCCGACGCTGGAAGAGAGCGTCGCTGCCTGATTCCGCATCCGCCGGGCATGGCCCGGCGCTACCCCTGCCGGCCGGTTGAGCAGGTAGCGCCGGGCCATGCCCGGCGAGCGCGGCGTTCAGGGCGTATCGCGCACCAGTGCGTCGGCCTCGACCACGCCACCGTCCTTGCCGTGCAGGTACAGATGCATGTCCTGCTGCGGGTAAGGAATGTTGATGCCAGCCTTGTCGTAGCCCAGCTTGATCTGCTCGAGCAGCGTCACCTTGGTGCCGAACCAGTCGGCCGACTTCACATAGCAGCGGATGCCCAGATTGATCGCGTGCGCGCCCAGCTCGTAGACCACCACGTCCGGCACCGGCGTCTGCAGTACGCGCGGGTCGGCCTTCATCAGCGCGAGGGCGGTATCGCGCGCCAGCTGGATGTCGTCGTCGTAGCCGATGCCGACCACCAGCTCGACGCGACGGGTCGGTTCGGCCGTGAGGTTGATGATCGGCGCCGCGGTGATCAGGGTGTTCGGGATGGTGGTGTGCTGGTTGTCAGCGCCGGTGATGACGGTCTGGAAAATGCGCACTTCGCGTACCGTGCCGGTCTGGCCGGCGACCGTCACCACATCGCCCACGCGGAACGGGCGCAGGGTCACCAGCATCACACCTGAAGCGATGTTGGACAGCGAATCCTTCAGCGCCAGGCCGACGGCCAGGCCTGCAGTACCGAGCACGGCCAGCAGCGGGGTGATCTTTACGCCCAGCGTGCCGATGGCCAGCACCACCACGATCACCAGCGACGCCGCATACACCATGTTGCGCAGGAAGCTGCCCAGCATCGGGTCGGCGCCCATTCGCGCGGTCGCGCGCGGCATCGCGTTGGACAGGCGGCGTGCCACCCACAGGCCGACCAGCAGCACCACGATGGCGGCCAGCAGGGGCACGCCATAGGTTTCCAGCAGTCGCTCCCAGTTCAAGGTGTGGAACCAGGAGGATGTGGCGGGCGTAGCGGGTGCGGCGGCGATCATGCGGGTAGTCCTCTGCTGCGGAAGTGGGCTGCCTAGGGCAGGGCGTGCGCGCACGCCAGAAACAGCAAGCCCCGCAGAGGCGGGGCTTGCATGCAGCAGCAGTATGGGCATACGTCGATGAAAACGACGTCAGCCTGCAGCTTCAACGCATCATGCGTTGGCCTTCAACTTGGCCAGGCGCAGCCAGGTATCGACCACGGTGTCCGGGTTCAGCGACACCGACTCAATGCCTTCCTGCATCAGCCATTCGGCCAGGTCCGGGTGATCGGACGGGCCCTGGCCACAGATGCCGACGTACTTGCCCTTGGCCCGTGCCGACTTGATCGCCATCGACAGCAGCTTCTTCACCGCCGGGTTACGTTCGTCGAACAGGTGGGCGACGATCGACGAGTCGCGGTCCAGGCCCAGGCTGAGCTGGGTCAGGTCGTTGGAGCCGATCGAGAAGCCGTCGAAGATCTCCAGGAACTCATCGGCGAGCAGTGCGTTGGACGGCACTTCGCACATCATGATGATCTTCAGGCCGTTCTCGCCCTGCTTCAGGCCGTTCTGGGCGAGGACTTCCACCACCTTGCGGCCTTCTTCCAGGGTGCGCACGAACGGAATCATGACCCACAGGTTGTCCAGGCCCATTTCGTTGCGCACGCGCAGTACGGCCTTGCACTCCAGCGCGAAGGCGGCCGAGAAGCTCGGATCGACATAACGGCTGGCGCCGCGGAAGCCGATCATCGGGTTCTCTTCGTGCGGCTCGTAGTTGCTGCCGCCGATCAGGTTGGCGTACTCGTTGGACTTGAAGTCCGACAGGCGCACGATCACCGGGTTCGGCGCGACCGACGCGGTGAGGGTGGCGATGCCCTCGGCCAGGCGGTCCACGTAGAAGCTGACCGGGTCACCGTAGCCGGCGATCTTCTCGTCGATCTTCTTCTTCGTTGCCGCGTCCTGGCGGTCGTACTCCAGCAGCGCGTTCGGATGGATGCCGATGTGGCTGGCGATGATCATTTCCAGGCGCGCCAGGCCGATGCCGGCGTTCGGCAGCTGGCCGAAGTCGAAGGCACGTTCCGGGTTGGCCACGTTCATCATGATCTTCAGCGGAGCCGGCGGCATGTTGCCCAGATCGGTGGTGGTGCGCTCAAAGCCGAGCTTGCCTTCGTAGATGAAGCCGGTATCGCCTTCAGCGCAGCTGACGGTGACCAGCTGGCCGTCTTCGATGACCTTGGTGGCGTTGCCCGAGCCGACCACGGCCGGTACGCCCAGCTCGCGGGCGATGATCGCGGCGTGGCAGGTACGGCCACCGCGGTTGGTGACGATGGCCGAAGCGCGCTTCATCACCGGCTCCCAATCGGGATCGGTCATGTCGGCAATCAGCACGTCGCCCGGCTGCACGCGGTTCATGTCGTCCAGCGTCTTCACCACACGGGCCACGCCCGAACCGATCTTGGCGCCCACGGCACGGCCTTCGGCCAGCACGTTCCCGCCCTTCTCGGTCAGCGCGAAGCGCTCGATCTGGGTGGCGTGGCTGCGCGACTTCACGGTCTCCGGGCGCGCCTGCACGATGAACAGCTTGCCGCTGACACCGTCCTTGGCCCACTCGATATCCATCGGGCGGCCGTAGTGCTTTTCGATCACCAGCGCCTGCTTGGCCAGTTCCTGCACGTCCTCGTCGCTGATCGAGAAGGTGTTGCGCAGTTCGGCCGGAGTGTCCTCGATCCTGACGCGCTCGCCGGGAACGTCCGAATACACCATGCGGATCGCCTTGCTGCCGAGCGAGCGGCGCAGGATCGCCGGCTTGCCGGCCTGCAGGGTGGGCTTGTAGACGTAGTACTCGTCCGGGTTGACCGCGCCCTGCACGACCATTTCGCCCAGGCCGAAGGACGAGGTGACGAACACCACGTCGCGGAAGCCCGATTCGGTATCCAGGGTGAACAGCACGCCGGAGGAACCCACGCCCGAGCGCACCATCAGCTGCACGCCGGCGGACAGGAACACGTCCTCATGCTTGAAGCCGTGGTGCACGCGGTAGGCGATGGCGCGGTCGTTGTACAGCGAAGCGAACACTTCCTTGACCTTGTGCACGACATCGTCGGCACCGGTGACGTTGAGGAAGGTTTCCTGCTGGCCGGCAAAGGAGGCATCCGGCAGGTCTTCGGCGGTCGCCGAGGAGCGCACCGCCACGGCCACGTCGCCGCCACCGTTCTCGTTGCTCAGCTGCGCATAGGCGGCGCGGATGTCCTGGTCCAGCTGCGGCTGCAGCGGGGCATCGATCACCCAGCCGCGGATTTCCTTGCCGGCCGCGGTCAGCGCGGTAACGTCCTCGACGTCCAGCGTGGCCAGCTTGTCGAAGATGCGCTTGGACAGATCGTTGTGCGCGATGAAGTCCTTGAAGGCTTCAGCGGTGGTGGCATAACCGCCTGGCACCGACACGCCCAGACCGGCCAGATTGCCGATCATCTCGCCCAGCGACGAATTCTTGCCGCCTACGCGGGCCAGGTCGGCCAGACGCAGTTCGTGCAACCACAGGATGTTCTCGTTCAAGCGCGATGCTCCGTTTGGCCATCGCCCGAGGCGGGCTGTAATGGCCGCGTCCGTAGGAAGAAGCCGATATGATGCCGGGCAGAGTACCGTCGGCACAAGCTTGTGCTGGCGGCCTTTTTAGGCTTCGTAGGGGGTAAAAGCGCGCATGTCGACCATCCGCCCGGTGTTCTATGTTTCCGATGGAACCGGTATCACCGCTGAAACCATTGGACATAGCCTGCTGACCCAGTTCTCCGGGTTCAGCTTCATTACCGATCGCATGTCGTTCGTCGATGACCCCGAAAAGGCCCGTGAAGCCTGTGCCCGGATCCAGGCGGCGGGGGAGCGCTACCAGGTCCGGCCGATCGTGGTGAACTCCTGCGTGGACCAGAGCCTGAGCCTGATCCTGGCCGACAGCGGGGCACTGATGCTGGACGTATTCGCACCGTTCATCGAGCCGCTGGAGCGGGAACTGTCCAGCCCGCGCCTGGCCCGGGTCGGCCAGGCCCACGGCATGGTCGATTTCGACACCTACCACCGCCGCATCAATGCGATGAACTTCGCCTTGACCCACGACGACGGCATCGCGGTGAACTACGACGATGCCGACGTGATCCTGGTGGCGGTGTCGCGGGCCGGCAAGACCCCGACCTGCATCTACCTGGCCCTGCACTACGGTGTGCGCGCGGCCAACTACCCGCTGACCGATGAAGACCTGGAAAGCGACCGCCTGCCGGCGCGGCTGCGCAACTACCGGCGCAAGCTGTTCGGCCTGACCATCGACCCGGACAGGCTGCAGCAGATCCGCCAGGAGCGCCGGCCGAACTCGCGCTACGCCAATCTGGAAACCTGCCGGCGCGAGGTGGCTGCGGCCGAGACCATGTTTCGCATGGAGAGGATTCCGACCCTGAGCACCACGCACACCTCCATCGAGGAAATCTCCAGCAAGGTGCTGGGCACGCTGGGGCTGCAGCGCGAAATGTACTGATCCTGTCCCGGCGGCGCCGGCGATGCCGGGCCACGCTTGATGGCTGCGCTGCGTGCTCGCCGGGCATGGCCCGGCGCTACCCGTCGGCGCGTGGCTGCACAGGGACGATCGCGGCCGGTGGGTTGGCTGCGGCTTGAACCGCCCCCACGTTGAACCACCAACGTGTAGGATCGACCCATGGCCCGAGCCTTGCCCCGTACCGAACGCATTCCCCGCCTGAGCCGGCTGAGCTGGCTCATGGGCCTGTATGCGGAAAACTACCGGCATCTGGTGCGCCTGTTCGCACCGGCCGAGCTGGTTGCGGGCAGCTACATCTCTTCGGTGGGTGATGGCCTGGATGTGCGCCTGGATGTGATCGAGTGCCATCGCTACACCGTCGAACTGCGCCTGACCTACGACCTGGCCGACCCGGTGACCGGCGAGCCGGACCCGTCGGCCTATGTGCGCCTGTACCGCGACGCACGCCAGGCTGAAACCACCCATTGCTACGTCGGCCGCCGCTGGCAGGACACCATGGGCCTGTATCCGCCGCCGGCCGAACTGATCAGCCATCGCATGCGGATGAACACCTTCCTCGGCAAGTGGCTGGAATACCTGGCCGAGCGTGGCCATGGCGTGGCCACCCTGCGCCGCGATCCGGACGGCAGCGCGGCAGTCGATGGCGAGCGTCGCCTGTCGCTGGTGCGTTGATCGGCCATAATCCGGGGCTGACCCGCCGCCGGATGCCGCCATGCCGTATACCCCGATCGTCGCCACCCTGGGCTATGTGCTTTCGCCCGACGGGCGCCAGGTGCTGATGATCCATCGCAATACCCGCCCCGGCGACCACCATCTGGGCAAGTACAACGGCCTGGGGGGCAAGATCGAGCCGAGCGAGGACGTGGCAGCCGGCATGCGCCGCGAAATCGCAGAGGAAGCCGGCATCGCGTGCACCTCGATGCGCCTGCGCGGCACCATCAGCTGGCCGGGTTTCGGCAAGCACGGTGAGGACTGGTTCGGGTTCGTGTTCGTGATCGACGGCTTTGAAGGTAGCCCGCATGGCGGCAACCATGAGGGCACGTTGGAGTGGGTGGACCTGGACAAGCTCGACACGCTGCCGATGTGGGAGGGCGACCGCAATTTCCTGCCGCTGGTGTTCGATGCGGACCCGCGCCCATTCCACGGGGTGATGCCCTACAAGGACGGACGCATGCAGAGCTGGTCGTTCAGCCGGCTGTGAATCGCATCAAGGCAGCGCTGATTAATACCCGGGGAATATTGACGCCATAAAATTGCCCGGGTAATATTTCCGCATCGCCCCGGTGCCCGTGCCATGTCCAATGCTCCCCTTCCGCCGTTCAGCTGCTTCGACGGTCATCGACTTGTCGCTTCCGGTACGCCGGACGTCGCCGCGCTGGCACTCAGGCAGCTGCGTGCCGATGCGGCTGCCGGCCCGCTGCTGGTGTTCGACAACGCCACCGGCCTGACCCGGGATTTCGACACGCGTGGCAGCGTCGCGCAGCTGCTGGCGCGTATCGCCCAGGCCTTCCCGGCATCACACCCGGACGCCGATGTGCAGACGGCGGCCACCGATGAACCGGTGGCGCGCGGGCGCGGGCGACCGAAACTGGGCGTGGTTGCACGCGAGGTCACGCTGCTGCCGCGTCATTGGACCTGGCTGGCCGGACAGCCGGGCGGCGCCTCGGTGGCGCTGCGGCGGCTGGTGGAAGCGGCCAGCCGGACCGGTGCCGATCTGGACCGGCAGCGCCGCAACGCCGAACGCGCGTATCACTTCCTGCAGACCATCGGCGGCGATCTGCCCGGCTTCGAGGAAGCCACGCGTGCGTTGTTCGCGCATGACCGCACGCGCCTGCAGGCCGTGCTGGAAAGCTGGCCCGTCGACGTACGCAGTCACGCTTTGCGCCTGGCCTTCGACGAACCTGCCGGCAGCACCGACGACTGACCTGCCGCCCCGCAGATGCAAGCGGCCGCGCTGACCGCGGGCCATCGCTCCTCCCACCTGCGTTTCCTGCTGGCCCCTTGGCCGGGCAGGGCAACGCCTTGCCGATGGAATGCCCATGAATCCCACATCACTGTCCGCACCGCCTGTGGCGCCCTCCCTGTGGCGCGCCTATCTCGGGTTGTTGCTGCCGATGCTGTTGACCAACGCCCTGCAGCTGGCGTCTGGAACGCTTGACAACGTCTACCTCGGCCACCTGCTCGGTGCGCATGCAGTGGCCGCGGCGGCAGCGGTGTTTCCGATGTTCTTCCTGTTGCTGGCCCTGGCGATGGGCCTGGCTACGGGCGCCACGGTGCTGATCGGGCAGGCGTGGGGCTGCGGCGATGTGGTGCGGGTGCGGCGGGTCGCCGGAACGGCGGTCGCGCTGATGCTGGCGGTGTCGTTGCTGGTGATGGTGGTCGGCAACCTGTTCGCACCGCAGCTGCTGCAGGCGCTCGGCACACCGGCGCCGATCCTGGGTGAGGCCATCGCCTACGCGCGCATCATGCTGGGCGGCGTACCGGTGATCTTCCTGCTCTGGCTGGCAACGTCGGTCAGCCGCGCGGTGGGCGATGCGATGTCGCCGCTGCACGCGTTGCTGATCGCCACCTTGATCGGCCTGCTGTGTACACCCTTGCTGATTGTCGGTGCTGCAGGCCTGCCGAGGATGGGAGCAGCCAGCGCCGCATTCTCCGCGGTGCTGGCTTCCACGCTGGCGTTGGCCTGGCTGTTGTGGCGCTGGCGCCGACAGGGGCATCCGCTGGCACCCGACCGTGATCTGCTGCGTGCGGTGCGCGTGGATGCGGGCACGGCGCGATCGATGCTGAGGATCGGGGTGCCGTCGTCGCTGCAGATGCTCAGCCTGGCCGTTGCCGAAATCGTACTGCTGGGCTGGATCAACCGGCACGGGTACCTGGCGACCGCCGCCTATGGCGCGGTCAACCAGCTGATGAGCTGGGTGCAGCTGCCGGCGATGTCGCTGGGCATCACCGCCACCGTACTGGCTGCGCACGCGATGGGCGCAGGGCGCGCGGCCCGGCTGCCTGCGATCGCCCGCACCGGTGCGTGGCTGGGGGGCGGGCTGCTGGCCGCGGTGGTGGGGCTGGTGATGCTGTCGGCACCATGGCTGGTCGGCCTGATCCTGGACGCACCGGACGTACGCGCGCTGGCGACAGCGCAGCTGCGCACGGTGGCCTGGGGTGTGCTGGCGATGGGCGGCGCTTCGGTGCTGGTCGGCGTGATGCGCGGCAGCGGCACGGTCGTGTGGCCGGCGCTGCTCGGAATGGCGGCCATCGTGCTGCTGGAACTGCCGCTGGCGGCCTGGCTGCATGCGCGGCATGGCCTGGCGGGACTGTGGTGGGCCTGGCCGCTGGGACTGGTGATGATGCTGGTGCTGCAGCTGTTCTGCTTCGCCGGTTGGCGGCGCCGGATTGCCGGCTGAGCGCCTGGGGCGCCTGGCCGCTGCGCTCGCCGGGCACGGCCCGGCGCTACCGGGCCGGCATCCTTGAGGTAGCGCCGGGCCATCCCCGACGGAAAACGATCACTGCCGGTGCGCCAGCAGCAGATGGAAGTGCTTCTCGCGCTGCTGGCCATCGTTGCCTTCCGCGGTTTCACGGTGTGCCCGCCAGGCCGAAACACGGAAGCCCGAGATCCGCAGCGCGCGTTCCACCGCCTCCAGTTCGTGCAGGTGGAAGGTCGAGGCAAACGGCAGGCCGCGCATGAAGGTGGCATCGCCGAACGCCAGGCACAGGCGCCCGCCAGGGCGCAGCACCCGCGCCAGTTCGTCCAGCACCGGTGCCAGGTTTGGCCAGAAGTAGAGGGTGTTTACGCTCAGCGCCGCGTCCATGCAGGCATCGGTCACGGGCAGGGCGTGGGCGTCGCCATGGCGCAACGCCGCGCGGTCACCCAGGCCGGCCGAGGCCAGTCGCTGGTTGCCGGCCGCAACCATGGCGGTGGACAACTCGATACCGAGGTAGCGGCTGTTGGCCGCCTGCAGCAGCAGGGGCGCGAACGCGCCATTGCCCGGGCCGATTTCCAGCACGCTCTCGCCTGCAGCGGTCGCGAGCAGGCGGATGGCGGCCTGGTTGAGCCCGCCATTGCTGCGGTTCATCGCGTCGGCCACGTCCAGGGCGTGGTCGCCATGGGGCATCCGCAGTTGAGCGGCCAGGGTGGCTGCGTCCAGCATCGGCATCGTCCGGTGAGGGGATCAGGACGTGGCGGCGGCGGGTCCGCCGCTGACCATAGCGCCAGAGAGCCGGCTTGGGAAGGGCGGAAACCCCGCCAGAAGTGATGAGCAAATGTCCACCGTCGCAGTCGGTGAGAACGGGTTGTCCACAGGGGGTGTGGATTACGCGTGGGCAACTTTGTGGATAAGCCTCGACAGGCGCCACCCCCCTAGGCTGTCAAGATGGGTGGCGAAAAATTCACCGCTGGTGACGATGCGTGAGCGACCGGTGAAGGCGGAACGCGGGCCGTGCTGTCGCCAGCGGCTGCGCTCGCGGTAACCTGTGGCCCTTGATGCCCCGTGAGACTTCATGAAACGTCACTTCTCGATGCTGCGCGAGTTCCAGCTGGCGGACTGGTTCACCCTGGCCAACGCCTTCTGCGGCACCGGCGCGGTGTTCGCCGCCATGCGCTTCCTGCAGGATGGCGAGCGTGGCTACCTGCTGTTCGGCATGGCGTTGATCCCGCTGGCCTTCATCTTCGACGCGCTGGACGGCCGCATCGCGCGCTGGCGCAAATCCAGTTCGACGCTGGGCCGCGAGCTGGATTCGCTGTCTGACGTGATCTCCTTCGGCGTGGCCCCGGCCGCGCTGGCCTATGCCTGTGGCATGCAGGGCGGGTGGGACTGGCTGGTGCTGAGCTACTTCGTCTGCTGTGGCGTCAGCCGCCTGGCCCGCTACAACGTGACTGCCGAGGCGCTGGCCGGCGACGAGGGCAAGGTGAAGTTTTTCGAGGGCACCCCGATCCCGACCAGCCTGGTGCTGGTGATCGTGCTGGCCATCGCGGCGGGTACCGACGCAATCGGCCCGGACATCTGGCTTGGCCAATGGCAGCTGGGTCCGTGGCAGTTGCATCCGATGGTGCTGCTGTTCGCCCTGTCCGGGTCGCTGATGATCAGCAAGACCCTGCGTATTCCCAAGCCATGACGGCATCCTGCGGAGGCCTGCGATGACCAGTTCGGCCCATGACGCCGGCAGCAGCGATTTCGAGACGCTGGCCCGGCAGTATTTCGGGGCTTGGGGCGATGCCCTGCGCCATGCCTCCGCCGCTGGTGCGCCGGGCAGCGGCGATGCGGGCAGCTGGCAGCGCCTGTTTGACGGCTGGAGCCAGATGCTGCCCGAGCAGGGGCCGGGTGCGCCGGAGGACGCGGTGCGCCGGTTCCGCGAGCAGGCGGGCAGCTGGTACGGCACGATGCAGGAGGTCGCCAGCCGCTTCGCCGGTCGCGATGCCAGCAGCGCAGAAGTGGCACAGGCCTGGCGTGAGGCAGTGCAGGGCCAGGGGGATGGCCTGCTGCAATGGATGCTGCAGGGCGCGCGCGGCAGCACCCAGGCCGGCGGTTCGTTGCCGGAGTTCGCCAACTGGCTGCAGCAATGGCAGCTGCAGGCGGGCCCGTGGCTGCAGAGCCCCGCCTTCGGTCCCGGCCGTGAACACCAGGCGCGCTGGCAGGCCCTGCTGCGCGCGCAGGAGGATTACCAGCAGCAGTCACGCGCCTATGTCGAACAGATCCGGCAGGCGCTGGACGAGGCCTTCGAGCTGTTCGAGCAGCGGCTGGCCCAGCATGAGCAGCCCGGCAGCCAGTTGACCAGCGCGCGGGCGATGTTCGACCTGTGGATCGAGGCGGCCGAAGAGGCTTACGCCAAGGTGGCCCTGTCCGAGCCGTTCCAGCAGGTCTACGCCGCCCTCGGCAACGCACAGATGCGCCTGCGCGCTGGGCTGCAGCGTGAGGTGGAGCAGGTGAGTGAGCGGATCGGCCTGCCGACCCGTTCCGAAATGGATGCCGCGCACCGTCGCATTGCCGAGCTGGAGCGCAGCCTGCGTCGCCTGCAGGCGCAGGTGACGGTGCTGGCGGGCACGGCGACGGTGGATCCGGCCGCACAGCCGGCCCCGGCCAGGGTGAAGCCTGGCACTCGCAGGGCGGCCGCGAAGAAGGCGGCGCCAACGCCTAAGGCGGCAGTCAAGAAGGCGACAGTCAAGAAGGCCACTGCAAAGCGTGCGCCAGCCAGGAAGGCGACATCCCGTACTTCCTCGCGGAAAACATGACCGATGAAGGGACCTCTGGGCTTCAATGCCGATGACCTGATGCAGGAGACCCTGGCCATGCAGCGCAAGCTGATGGAAGGGCTGAAGCTGCTGCCACAGGTGGAAGATGTCGATTACGGGGTGACCGCCCGCGAGGAAGTCTGGCGTGATGGCAAGGTGGTGCTCTATCGCTTCGTCGGCGAACAGGCACCGACCCGGCGGACACCACTGCTGATCGTCTACGCACTGGTCAACCGCCCCTACATGGTCGACCTGCAGGCCGATCGCTCGCTGGTGCAGAAGCTGCTGGCACTGGGGCAGGATGTGTACGTGCTGGACTGGGGCTACCCGGATCGATCCGAGCGGTTCCAGACGCTGGAGGACTACCTGCTGCGTTACATCGAGGGCGCGGTGGATGCCCTGCGCGCGCGCAGCGGCGGCCCGGTGGACCTGCTGGGCATCTGCCAGGGCGGTGTGTTCGCGCTGTGCTATGCAGCGTTGCGCCGGCAGAAGCTGGGCAAGCTGATCACCATGGTGACGCCCGTTGATTTCCACACCGCCGACAACATGCTCTCGCACTGGGCGCGGCAGGTGGACGTGGACCTGCTGGTGGACACGCTGGGCAACATCCCGGCCGACCTGATGAATGCCAGTTACCTGATGCTCAAGCCGTTCCGCCTGAACGTGCAGAAGTACGTGGGCCTGCTGGACATCCTCGATGACAAGGCCGCGCTGGAGGATTTCCTGCGCATGGAGAAATGGATCTTCGATTCGCCGGATCTGGCGGGCGAGGCGTTCCGCGACTTCATCAAGCAGTTCTACCAGGACAACGCGCTGGTGAACGGTACGGTGCGGATCGGCGAGGAAGCCGTGGATCTGTCGCAGGTGACCCTGCCCGTGCTGAACATCTATGCCGAACAGGACCATCTGGTGCCACCGGATGCGTCGCGCGCGATGCGGGGGCGCCTGGGCACGAAGGACTACACCGAGTCCAGTTTCCGCGGGGGGCATATTGGAATCTATGTGTCCGGACGGGCGCAGCGCGAAGTGCCGGCCACGATTGATGGCTGGTTGAAGGCCCGGGACGGGAAGGGCTAGTCTCAGGCGCCCTGGACGGGCTGGAGCCAACGATGCTGTCGCGCAAATCACTGCTGGTTGCAGCGCTGCTGCTGACCCCTGCATGGGCCCATGCCGCCCCGGGCCCCGTAGCGCGCGGCGAAATCGCGCAGCTGATCTCCAGCCTGGACGGGTCCCAGTGCCGTTTCCAGCGCAACGGCCGCTGGTACGACGGCAGCAGTGCGCGCGCGCACCTGCAGCGCAAGTACGACTACCTGCTGAAGAAGGATCTGGTGGACAGCGCCGAGCAGTTCATCGAACGCGCGGCCACCCAGAGCAGCATGAGCGGCAAGGCCTACCGCATCCAGTGCCCCGGGCAACCGGAGCAGGCGTCGGCCGCATGGTTCAGCGCCCGGCTGCAGGCACTGCGCCAACGCACGCCGTAGACAGGGGGCGGTGTAGAGTCGAGCCCTGTTCGACTGCGTTATGCACTCCCAGGAGGAACCGCCATGAGTACCGCGCCCCGCACGTTGTCGCGTTCGCTGAACGACCGGATGATCGCCGGGGTGATGGGCGGCATCGCGCATCGCTTCGGCTGGAATTCCACGCTGCTGCGGGTGGTCTTCGTAGTGGTGTCGCTGGCATCGGCGGCATTCCCCGGCATCCTGGTCTATCTGATCCTGTGGTTGCTGATTCCCAACGAGGCCGATTGAACCGTCCTGCCATGGTCCGGCCGATCTGGCTGCGTGCGTTGCAGGTGCTGGGCGCAGCCTGGACCGTCCCCAATTCGCTGATCGGCCTGGTCGGAGGCCTGGCCGGGCTGCTGGGCGGTGCGACGGTGCGCTGGAGCGGCCGTGACTGCGCGCTGGTGTTCGATCGCTGGCCGTGGGGGCCCGGCGGCGCGATCACCCTGGGCAACGTGATCCTGCATACCGGCCATGATCTGGCCATGCCGTGCCGGACCTATGCGCATCAGGCGGGGTGGGGGGCGGAGCCGCTGATCCGGCTGGATGACCATGAGCGCGCGCACGTCTACCAGTACCTGGTGCTGGGGCCGCTGTACCTGCCGGTGTACCTGCTGTGCGGCGGGGTGAGTGCGCGCAACCCGTTCGAGCGGGCGGCGGATCATTACGCCCGGTTCGGGCACGGCTGGTGGCCGTAGTCTGCAGCCAACGGCACAGCCCCTCGTGGGTAGCGAAGTGGGTTGCGGAAAGTCGGTCTACTGTGGGCTGGCCGGGTGGGTGGGACTGGCGGGGACGCCGTGAACCCGTCCTTGGGGGCTTAGCCGCGCCATCCATGGCGCGGATACCCCGCGACCCCAACCCGACCGCCCTCTGATAGAGGGCTGTGGCCTGCACCACCCACGGAAAAGAAGATAGAACAGCAGAAGCCGGTCGCCCGCTGCGCGTGCTTGTGTAGAGCCGAGCCTGCGCTCGGCTTCGTGGACTGACCTGAAAGCAGCCGAGCGTGGGCTCGGCTCTACAAAATGCAGCCGGCCAGGCTGCTTTTGCTTTTGATCTTCTTTTTCTTTTCCGCGGGTGAACGTGCCCGAAGAACTGTCAGTGGCCGGGCGGGGTGGGTTCGCGGGACCGTTGGCGCCATGGATGGCGCCATCGAGCCCCCAGGGATGGGTTTACGGCGTGTCCCGCGAACCCACCACGCCCGGCCCAATCACATGAAACGCGTTACACGACCGCCCGCGAGGGGCTGCGCCGTTGGCGGGAATTCCCTTGGAATTCGTTAGCTGGAAGTTAAAGATCCGTAAGCATTCTGCTGCGATCCCGCCGTCATCTGCATGCAACCGATCGTCATTAGCCTGCGTGACGTTCCAGTCAGGTACGACGCGGTAAGCTCCTCTCCGATGGGCTCGCAGCATCGCTCATCGAGTGCAGTACGCAGTAGCAATTTGGAGGAATACATCACATGGCAATCGTTCTCTATGTCGGTGGTAGCAAGGATGGCGAGAAGGGCGTGGTGCCCTATGGCTTCAGCAAATCGCGCGCCGACACCGCGCTGGGGCCGGAGTTCTACACCGAGCGGTTCATGGAACTGCAGGGTGTCGGCAAGGTCAGGCTGATGGCACTGGAAGGCATGCGTGACGAGATCGTCATGCAGCGCGCCGCCCGCCACTACCGCTGACCCTCGCAACACGCGGCAGGGCGCGCCCACCATCGCGCGCCCGCGCCGGCATCCCAGCCTCGGGCCAGTCCGAGCCCTCCCCGCCAGGATGCCGGCGTCCAGACCGGCAATGCCGCTGAACCTCGTCTGCTGTCAATGCCTTGTCCGGCTCCGTCGCGGATTGCCAGAATGGGGTCTTCCCGTAACGCGGCACAGACCTGAAGCAATGCACGACGCCAAGAACGCCCAGAGCGCGCTCGCCCAGCAGATCGCCCAGACCATCGCCGAGGAAATCGGTGCCCAGCCCAGCCAGGTGCGCGCCGCGGTCGGCCTGCTTGACGAAGGTGCCAGCGTTCCGTTCATCGCCCGCTACCGCAAGGAAGTGACCGGTGGCCTGGACGACACCCAGCTGCGCAATCTCGAAGTGCGCCTGACCTACCTGCGCGAACTGGAAGACCGCCGTGCGGCGGTGCTGGCCAGCATCGACGAGCAGGGCAAGCTCAGCGACGAACTGCGCAACGACATCCTCGCCGCCGATACCAAGAGCCGTCTGGAAGACCTGTACCTGCCCTACAAGCCCAAGCGCCGTACCCGCGCGCAGATTGCCCGCGAGGCCGGCCTGGGGCCGCTGGCCGATGGACTGCTTGCCGATCCGACGCAGGACCCGCAGGCCTTCGCGGCCAGCTTTGTCGATGCCGACAAGGGCGTGGCCGATACCAAGGCGGCGCTGGAGGGCGCGCGGGCGATCCTGATGGAGCGCTGGGGGGAAGATGCCGCGCTGGTGGGCGAACTGCGCACCTGGCTGGGCGAACACGGCGTGATCCGCGCCCGCGTGGCCGAGGGCAAGGAGACCGAGGGCGCCAAGTACCGCGACTATTTCGAGCACGCCGAAGCCTTGGCGAAAATTCCGTCGCATCGCCTGCTGGCGCTGTTCCGCGCGCGTCGCGAGGAGATCCTGTACCTGGAGCTGGACCCGGGCAGCGATGCCGAGGCAGGCCATCAGTACGCAGAAGGGCGCGTGGCCCGCAAGGCCGGCATCGCCGACCAGGGCCGTGCCGCCGACCGCTGGCTGCTCGATGCCTGCCGCCTGACCTGGCGTGCCAAGCTGCACATGCACCTGCTGCTGGACCTGTTCAACCAGGCCCGCGAAAAGGCCGAAGCGGACGCGATCACCGTGTTCGGTGACAACCTGAAGGATCTGCTGCTGGCTGCGCCGGCGGGCCCGAAGACCGTGCTCGGGCTGGATCCAGGCATCCGCACCGGCTGCAAGATCGCAGTGGTCGATGCCACCGGCAAGCTGGTCGCCACCGAGACGATCTATCCGCACGAGCCCCGGCGCCAGTGGGAGCAGTCGCTGCAGACGATCCGGCAGCTGTGTATCCGGCACAACGTGGAACTGATCGCGATCGGCAACGGAACCGCCAGCCGCGAGACCGACAAGCTGGCCGGCGAAGCGATCAAGGCGGTCGGCAACCCGAAGCTGCAGAAGGTGGTGGTCAGTGAGGCCGGTGCTTCGGTGTACTCGGCTTCCGAGCTCGCAGCCAGGGAGTTCCCGGACCTGGACGTTTCGCTGCGTGGCGCGGTGTCGATCGCGCGCCGCCTGCAGGATCCGCTGGCGGAGCTGGTCAAGATCGAACCGAAGGCCATCGGCGTGGGCCAGTATCAGCATGACGTCGATCAGTACCGCCTGGCGCGCGCGCTGGATGCACGCGTGGAGGACTGCGTGAACGCGGTCGGGGTGTACGTGAACACCGCCTCGGCCGCGCTGTTGTCGCGCGTGTCCGGCCTCTCGGCGACGGTGGCCGAGAACATCGTGCGCCATCGCGATGACAATGGTCCGTTCAAGCGCCGCAAGGACCTGCTGAAAGTCGCCCGGCTGGGTGAGAAGACCTTCGAGCAGTGTGCCGGCTTCCTGCGCATTGCCGACGGCGACGAGCCGCTGGACGCGTCGGCCGTGCATCCGGAAGCCTATCCGGTGGTCGAGCGCATCGTCGCCAGTACCCAGCGCCCGATCAAGGCGTTGATCGGCGATGGCAGCTTCCTGCGTGGGCTGAAGGCCGAGCAGTTCACCGATGCGACCTTCGGCGTGCCGACGGTGCGCGACATCCTCAGGGAGCTGGAAAAGCCCGGCCGTGACCCGCGCCCGGAGTTCAAGGCCGCACGTTTCGCCGAAGGCGTGGAGGACATCAAGGACCTGCGCGAGGGCATGGTGCTGGAAGGCGTGGTCAGCAACGTCGCCGCGTTTGGTGCCTTTGTCGATATCGGCGTGCACCAGGACGGCCTGATCCACATTTCGGCGCTCTCGGACACCTTCGTGAAGGACCCGCGCGACGTGGTCAAGGCTGGCGATATCGTCAAGGTGAAGGTGCTTGAGGTGGATGTGCCGCGCAAGCGCATCGCGCTGACCCGGCGCCTGGACGATACCCCCGGCCAGGCCACCAGTCGCCCCGGCAGCCGTGACGAGCGTGGTCAGGGCCCTCGGCGTGACGCTGGCGGGCCGGGCCGGAGCCCAGGGCGGGGCCAGGGCAACGGCGGTCGGCCCGCCCCCTCGGCAGCCCCGGCCAACAACGCACTGGCTGAAGCCTTCGCCCGCGCCAAGCGCAGTTGAGGAGCGTGTCCCCCGTCACGGTTGAACCGGGACGGGGGACTTGTCGATTTTCCCCGTGATTGCGCACACTTGCGCATCTGGGGAGGCGCGTGGCCGACCCGCTGTCGCTGGGGAGGACCATGACGCCAGCACGCCCCGTCCGATTCCGTGACAGCTGCAGCGGATTGCTGCGGCTCGCTCACGCCTGCGCGGGACGGAGAAGGGTTTGATGGCGGGTCAGGGCAACAACAGCAACGATCTGCTCGAACGCCGTCTGCATGCGCTGGCCGAGGAACGTCGGCGGCTTGCGATGATCATCGAAGGCACCGCTGCGGGCACCTGGGAGTGGAACGTGCAGACCGGCGAAATGCGGGTCAACGCGCGCTGGGCCGAGATCGTCGGCTACCGGCTGGAAGAGCTGGAGCCGATCTGCCAGAAGACCTTCGCGGCACTGGTGCATCCGGACGACATCGCGCTGTCAGACGCCGCGCTGCAGGAGCATTTCGACGGGCGCAGCGACAACTACGCCTGCCTGGTGCGCATGCGCCACAAGAACGGCCAGTGGATCTGGGTCCATGACCGTGGTCGCGTGTTCGAATGGGACGGTCAGGGGCGGCCGTTGTGGATGGCAGGTGCCCACGCCGACGTCACCGAGCTGCAGCAGGCACGACAGGACGCGGCCGAGAGCCGCCAGCGCCTGCAGTCGGTGGTGGACGCTTCCGACGACGTCGCGGTGATCGCGACCGATACCGATGGCACCATCACCCTGTTCAACACGGGGGCGCAGCGCCTGCTGGGTTACAGCGCCGCCGAGGTGGTCGGCCTACGGAGGCTCGATGCGTTTCATGAGCCGGATGAGCTGAAGGCCTGGCTGCAACCGCAGGCCGACTCGCAGGGTCACCTGCCGGACGTGTTCGAGGCCCTCAGTGCGCATGCCGAAGGGCAGACCTATTCGCGGCGATGGACGCTGCTGCGCAAGGATGGCCGGCAACGCCAGGTGCGGCTTTCGATCAGCCGCATGGACGGCGCCGATGGCGCGCGCATCGGCTATGTCGGCATGGCCATCGATATCACCGAGATCCTGCAGGCACGTGCGGAAGCACGCATGGCGGCGGAGAAGTTCGCAGGCGCCTTCACCTCGGCTGCGCTCGGCATGGCGCTGGTTTCGCTGGAAGGACGCTGGCTGGATGTCAATGACGCGCTGTGCCGCATCCTGGGCTATGCGCGCGAGGAGCTGCTGCAGGTCGATTTCCAGCGGCTGACCCATCCGGACGATCTGCAGGCCGACCTGGCCCTGGTGCAGGACCTGCTGGCAGGCCGGTGCAGCCATTACCACCTGGAGAAGCGCTTTCTCGATCGCAACGGCAGGGTGATCTGGACGCGGCTGTCGGTATCGCTGGTGCGCAACGAACGCGGTGAGCCGGTGCATTTCGTCTCGCAGATCCAGGACATCAGCGCACAACGCAGCAGTGAACAGCGCCTGTTTGAAAGCGAGCAGCGCAGCCGCATCACCCTCGATGCCGTCGCCGACCTGGTGCTGAGCGTCAGCCTGGAGGGCCGCATCGAATATGCCAATGCCGCTGCCGTGCGCATGCTGGCCGGCGACGGCGCACAGGCGCTGGCCGGCTACAGGGTGCAGGAGGTGCTGCAACTGACCACCGAGTACGCCCCCGGCTCGATGCTGGACGTGGCCGTACTGCTGGACCCGGAAAGCAACGCGGTCGACCTGCATGCCGACCTGCTGCTGCGGCTGGGCACGGCGACGGTGCCGGTGGATCTGACCCGCGCCTGGCTGCGCGACGATGAGGGCCATGTGCGCGGTGCGGTGTGGGTGCTGCGCGACGATACCCAGCAGCGTGCACGGCAGCGCGAAGCGCGCCAGCTGGCGGAGATCGATCCGCTGACCGAACTGAGCAACCGGCGGGGGTTCGAAGTCCATCTGCAGCAGGCCATCACCCGGGTCGAGCGGACAGGCCAGGCGGCATCGCTGATGTACATCGACCTGGACCGCTTCAAGCCGGTCAACGACACCTGGGGCCACCTGGCCGGCGATGCGGTGCTGTGGGCGGTGGCCAGCGTGCTGCGCCACGGCGTGCGCGATTCGGACGTGGTGGCCCGGCTGGGCGGGGACGAGTTCGCGGTGATCCTGTCCGGCTGCACGCCGCGCCGCGCGGCGCGGATCGGCGGCGAACTGCTGCAGACCCTGGCCAGTCTCTCCATTCCCTGGGACCAGCACCGCCTGCGGGTGGGCGCCAGCATCGGTATCGCACCGCTGCTGGGCGGCATGGGGGTGGACCAGGCCGTGGCTGCGGCCGATGCGCAGTGCTACAGGGCCAAGGCAATGGGACGCAACAACGTGCAGGTGCAGGGGGAAGCCGGCGAATGGCCGGCTGAGGGCGTGGACAGCGACGCCGGTGGCGGCTGATCTCAGTCTGTGAGAGGGCGGCCGCGAATACTGCGCGCACACCCACCCCGTTGGAGAGCGACATGCGTTTCTGGACCCCGGATGCCCTGCGTGCCTTCGCGCCGGCAATGGTCGGCTGGTGGCTGGCGGTAGCCGCCTGCCTGCGTTTGGAGCAACTGCACGGCGATGCCCGGGCGCAGGCGCTGCTGCCCACTCTGCAGGGCGGCGTGGTGGTGCTGCTGATGCTGACCCTGGGTGCCATCGTGGCCGCCTGCGTGCTGCTGTGGCGGTCGCGGCGCGGGGATGCGCCGGCACGCTGCTAGCCCTGGCGCTCAGTCCAGCACGCTGTTGGCATCAACCAGCCGCACGTCGTGCATCTGGTTGAGGTAGGCCTCGTAGTAGCCCTTGTGCGAGGCGCCGACGAGGGTCAGCATGCGGGTGCCCGGGTGCTGGCCCAGCACCTCGCGCATGTTGGCGACCATGCGCAGGTTGCGGGTTTCCCAGTAGCCGACGTAGTTGCGGCCGAAGCCTTCTGGCGATGGTTCGACCAGGGCCGCGCCGAAATCGCTGTTGTAGACCTGGGCGATGGTGTCGGGCGCGTTGTAGTTCCGATAGAGCGCCAGCAGGCCATCCGTGCTGCCGAGTTCGGCGTGCAGGGCCGTATCGGCGGCCCGTCGTGCCTTGCTGGCGGGATTGTTCCAGGCGTTCATGATGGCTTCGCCAGCCGCCTTCTCCAGTGCCGCAGGGGTGGGCGAATCAGCGGTGTGGTCATCGACTGCCCACAGGCGTTCCAGGCCCAGGCGTGCGGCAAGCTCGGCCGCGATCAGGCTGACTTCGTTGCGTCGCACGGCGCGTTTGTCGAGGAACTGCACCAGTTGCGGTGACAGGCTGTCTGCGGCGCGACGCTCCTGCGGCGGCAGGCGCAGCCACTGCACCAGCGCAGAGCCGTTCTCACCTGCGGCCAGGAACAGTGCGGCCAGCCGGCGACGCTGTGCGTGCGTCGGTGTGGCGGGCCATGCCGCCAGCACGCGATCGACTTCGGCATTGGCCGCTGGAACATCCAGACCGGTGGCGGCCTGGGCAGGTGCAGGATCGACGCAGTAACTTTCCACGCTCTCGGCATAGCGGGCGGGATTGCGGCGCATGAAATCGCATTGCAGTCCGGACAGGTTCTCCACCGCGATCGCCGTCGGCCGCCATGCCTGCAGGCGCTGCAGCAGCGGCTCCAGCATTGCCGGCTGGAAGGTCGGGGGCAGGCCGGACAGGTGCGGTGAGCCCAGCACCAGCACTTCGTTGACGCGGCCGGCGGGCGGGCCCTTGAGCTGTGCGGGATTGAAACTCGGCCGATAGCCTGCATCGGCGGCCAGCGCGCCGCTGCTGCACAGGCCGAGGGCGAAAAGAGCAGCCAGGCGTGAAAACATGCGATCTCCGTGTCGATGGACGGTCCGTGATGGGCGCATCCTTGCCTGTCCACCCCCTTGCCGACAGCCCCGTTGGTCATGGCAACCTTTTCGTTGCAGGCTGCATCGCGGGCGCCGTCAGGCGCTGCAGGGGGGGAGGGGGCTGGACAGGGCCTGCTGCGGAGGGGCCTAAAGCCCGGAACGGAGGTGCCGATAACCTCACTGGATCCCGCTCCCGTCACCCGCTGCAGGACCCCAGGCTGCCCCGTCGGGCGGCCCGCGCAGTGTGTTCCGCCGCTCCCGGATACCGATCGCACCCGCCCCCAGATGTTCTTGCCCGTTGCTCGAGAGGTGCCTGCCGGCACCTGTAGTCCAAGCAATTGATGTCGCCGTCGGGCATCCCGCCTGCCGGATCGCAACCGCTTACCGGACACCGAGGATCAGACAATGCTCACTCCAGGCCTTACGGCAGGCGCACAGGCGTCAGCCGAGCTGCACGCCCGTTGGTCGCCGTGGCGTTCCCTGCTGGGCGCGCTGGCGGGACCGCCTCGGCCCGGCAGTGTCGACAGCGACCGCGGCCACGCCGAACTGGCCGCCCAGGTGGCCGCACTGCATCGCGTGCAGGCGGTGATCGAATTCGATCTGGATGGCACCATCCTGCAGGCCAACGACAACTTCCTGCAGGCGGTGGGTTATCGTCTGGACGAAATCCAGGGCAGGCATCATTCGCTGTTCGTCGACCCCGATCAGGCGTCCGGCGCCGAGTATCGGGACTTCTGGGCCCGGCTGGGACGTGGCGAGTTCGACGCCGGGCAGTACCGACGGCTGGGCAAGGGCGGGCGCGAAATCTGGATCCAGGCGTCCTACAACCCGGTGCTGGACCCGCAGGGCCGGCCCTTCAAGGTCGTCAAGTTCGCGACCGACATCACCGCGCAGAAGCTGCAGGCCGCGGACTGGGCGGGGCAGCTTGCCGCCATCGACAAGTCGCAGGCGGTGATCGAGTTCAGCCTGGACGGGCACATTCTCTCGGCGAACGCCAACTTCCTCGCCGCCACCGGCTACAGCCTGGAAGAGGTGCGCGGCCAACACCATGCGCTGTTCGTGGAGCCCGAGCTTCGCGGCAGCCTCGAGTACCGCCGGTTCTGGGAAAAGCTCGGGCGCGGCGAGTACGACGCCGGGCAGTACCGGCGGCTCGGCAAGGGCGGCCGCGAGATCTGGATCCAGGCCTCCTACAACCCCATCCTGGATGGCAACGGCAGGCCCTTCAAGGTCGTCAAATACGCTACCGACATCACCGCGCAGGTGCATGAGAACCAGGCCATGCAGCGTGCGGTGGCGCAGACCCGGGAGGTCGTGGCGGCGGCCAAGCAGGGCGACCTGACCCGTACCGTCGCCATTGCCGACAAGAGTGGCCCCATCGCCGAGCTGTGCGATGGCGTCAACGCGCTGGTCGAAGCCATGGCGGGCATCATCGGCCAGATCAAGTTCGCTGCCGATACCATTGCGGTCGGCGCGACCGAAATCGCGCAGGGCAACAGCGACCTGTCGCAGCGCACCGAACAGCAGGCGGCCTCGCTGGAAGAAACCGCCGTGTCCATGAAGGGCCTGGCCGATACGGTGCAGCGCACGGCGGCCAATGCGCGCCAGGCAAGCCAGCTGGCCGGCGGCGCAGCGGAGGTGGCTGCGCGCGGCGGCAGCGTGGTGCACGAGGTGGTGGCGACGATGGCCTTGATCAACGCCTCCTCGCGTCGCATCGTCGACATCATCGGGGTGATTGACGGCATCGCATTCCAGACCAACATCCTGGCGTTGAACGCTGCCGTGGAGGCGGCGCGTGCCGGCGAGCACGGCCGTGGGTTCGCGGTCGTCGCCACCGAGATCCGCGAACTTTCGCAGCGCTCGGCCAGCGCCGCCAAGGAGATCAAGCAGCTGATCGACACATCGGTGGCCAATGTCGGTGCGGGTACTGCGCAGGTGGAAAGTGCTGGCCGCACGATGGACGAGATCGTGCTCAACGTGCGCAGGGTCAGTGACCTGGTCACCGAGATCAGCAGCGCCTCGCAGCAGCAGAGCGATGACATCCAGCAGATGAACCACGCGGTGGACCTGATCGACCAGGGAACCCAGCAGAACGCGGCGCTGGTCGAGGAAGCGTCTGCCGCGGCGCGCAGCATGGAAGAACAGTCGGCCCACCTGCTGCAGACCGTCGCCGGATTCCGTGTGCAGGGGGCGGCGGGCGGCGCTGCCCTGCAGCATGGCGTGCCGACCCTGCGCGTGGTCTAGGCGCGCAGGGCAGGGGTCGCTGTACGTTCCGGCAAAGCGTCGCCGCAGACGCAGTTGCGGCCCGCGCGCTTGGCCCGGTACAGGGCCTGGTCGGCACGTTCGACCACGCTGTCCGGGTCCTGCCGAGCATCGGCAGCCAACCATGCCACGCCGATGCTGACGGTCACGCTGGACGGGCCGGACGGCAGCGCGGCGTCTTCGACCGCCAGGCGGATGCGCTCGCCCATGGCCATTGCATGGGCCACGTCGGGGGAAGGCAGCGCAGCGATGAATTCCTCGCCGCCGTAGCGGGCGAGCAGGTCGTCACCGCGCTGCAGGCAGCCATCGATGATCGCGGCCACCGCCTGCAGGCGGCGATCGCCCTCCGGGTGCCCGTAGGTATCGTTGAGGCGCTTGAAGTGGTCGATGTCGATCATCAGCACCGCCAGGCCCAGGCCCTGGCGCCGCGCGCGCCGTTGGGCACCCGGCAGCGATTCATCGAAACTGCGGCGGTTGCCCAGCCCGGTCAGCGGGTCACGCCGGGCCAGCGCTGCCAGCTCGTCGCGCTGGCGCTGGATGTCCACCTGGCTCAGCACGCTGCGCAGTGCATAGCCCAGCATGGCGCCGATGAAGCCCACCGTCGCCATCGTCTGGTTCGTACGCGCCATCAGCAATGCAACCAGCATCAGCAGAAGCGGCAGCATCAACGGCACGCTGGCCTCGACGAAACGCCGCAGGTTGCGCGGTACAGGCGGCGCGGTCCTGCGCCGCGGACTGCCGGCGATCACCGCCAGCAGCAGGAACAGGCCGCTGATGAGCAGATCTCCCCATCCGCCGTCCGGGGTCTGCGGCCGATACCGGCTGACGTACTGTTCGATCAGGAAGTAGCCGAGCAGGAACAGGGTGAGGGTGCGGAAGAAGTCGCGGCGATCTGCGTTGTCCTCGGCCAGGTAGCGGATCACCGCGAAGCTGAACAGCAGGCTGTTCTGCGTGGTGCTGATGGGGTTCAGGCCATGTGTCCACAGCGCGGTATCCAGCTGCGCAGTCGATTGCGCATGCGTGTAGTACAGCAGCCAGAGCAGGCAGATGATCGACAGGTCGACGCTGCGGACATGGCGGTTCCTGCTGTCGGCGCTGGCGGCCACGTAGGTCAGCGGGATGCGATAGAACACGTACAGGATCAACGATGTCAGTGCGACCTGCGCCGGCCAGGCATCGGTGATGCCGGGAAACAGCAGTGGCAGCAGTGCGACCGGAAACAGGCTGACGGCGAAAGCGAAGGTCCGCCATTTGCAGGCGGCGTGGCTGTCACGCGCACGGCGCGCGCATGCCATGGCCGCCAGCAGCGGCGCGGCGCTCGACATCAGGAACGAACCCACCGGATCTCCAGGGCCTGCCAGGCCGACGACGAATGCATGCGTGACCAGAAAAAGCAGTGCTGCCGGCAACGTCATGCATTCCCCCGCCCCCAGGTACGGCCAGTCACGATAGGCAGATGCGCGTGCGCCTTGCAAGAATTCCGCGGCGTGGATCCGCTGGCAACGTTGTCAGCCGGGGCGCGCACGGTGGCGGCGCCGGGCGGTCGCCGCGCGGGAGGGGCGAGGCAGGTGACGGGCCGGAAATGCAGAAGGCCAGGTCGTGGACCTGGCCTTTGATGCATGGTGCCGGTGAAAGGACTCGAACCTTCATGGGGTTGCCCCCGGCTGATTTTGAGTCAGCTGCGTATACCATTCCGCCACACCGGCAGGCAGCGGGTGATTTTACCCGAGGTCGAGCGCACTTTCATAGGGGCTGCCCGGCGCGGGACGATCGCGGCCGAATCTGCCGGCATTGCCCCCGTGATCGCTATACTGCGCCGGCGTGATATGCACAGGAGCGGGAATCGATGGCGGCGTTGCAGGACCTGCGGGTACTGGTGGTCGAGAACGACGAGATGAGCGCGGCCCTGCTGCAGATGCAACTGGTGCAGGCCGGTGCACAGGTGGTGGGGCTGGCTGCGAGCGTCGGCGAAGCGCTGAGGCTGCTGGAAGAAACCACGCCGGACGTGGCGCTGCTGGACTATCGCCTGGCCCACCAGGAAACCAGTGAGCCGGTCGCGGCGGCGCTGGCCGCCCGCGGCGTGCCCTTCGTGCTCGCGACCGGCATGTCGGCGGAGCAGCTGCCACAGGCCATGCAGTCGGGTGTGCTGCTGGTCAAGCCCTACCTGTCCGCGGAGCTGTCGCAGGCGCTGGCCCGCGCGGTCGGGCACTCCAGCGCCCGCGCCTGATCCAGGCGCGGTGCCCGGACGATCCGGCCGCAGTGCGTGCTCAGGCGGACTCCTCGAAGACGTAACGGATCTCCTCGCGATCGTCGAGGATGCGGTATTGGCTGGCCAGATCGCCAGGTTCCGGATTGAGCCATGCATCGAGGTGCTCAGGCCGGATCGGCACGATGCCGCGATCATGGCCGGCGGCGGAGACATCGGCCGGCGGCGTATCGGTGATGGTCGCAAATGAGAGGAGGCGTCCTTCGGGGCCGTCCCACTCGGACCAGAGGCAGGCGACCAGCAGGTCGCGGGGCGGGTCGGGGCGGAACTCAAGGACTACGTCCCCCGTCCTGCCATCAGGGGCCGGTGCACGTCCGCCAACCGCATCCCGGGACACATGCTCGTAGAAGGCCTGGATGACGACCACGCCATGACGCTGCCCGAACGCGCCGCGCCAGTAGCCTTCCAGGCTGTCACGGCGGGCGTTGTAACTGCCCGGATAGAGCACGTCGTTGCGCGCGGGCGCATCCGGCAGACGGCACCGGTAGCGCATCGGCTTGATCACCCGTTGCCCGTTCTCGCTCACCATCACCGGCGCGTAGGTGCCGGGGAAAATGCGGTTGTCGCGTGGCAGCAGCTGCACGCGATGCAGGTCGTCGAGCCGGGTCTGCGCGCGATCGATGCGGTTGCCGGCGATGCGCAGCTCGTTGCGCGCCTTCAGTGTGGGACGGGTGGCCAGGGCTGCGATTGCGATGTCGCGGCGTTCGCGCTGCTGGGCCAGCTCGGCTTCCAGCGTGGCCTGCTCCTGTGCATGCCACCGCTGGATCCGGGCCACGATGTCGCGGCCGAGCTCCGTGCGCGCGCCAGCGAAGCCGTCATCCATGGCCTTGGGCGTCCTGGGTTGCTTCTTGCCGGGGTCGTACGCGTACAGCTCGGCGAACTCCTCAAGCGACAGCACGGCACCGAACTCGCGCACCAGCTTGGCGTAGTCGGCCCGGATCAAAGCGGAGTAGCACATGCGATATCTGTCGGGGTGGGTCGCTGCAGCTGCGACGCGGATGCGGCAGGATAGCCTGACACTCAGGGAGATTCCGCATGAACGATCCGGCCCATTGCCATTTCCGTGAAGGCGCGCCCACGGTCGAGGCCTATTGCCAGCTCCGGGCGCTGGCCGGGCTCAGCGCCAAGACCGCCGAAGCGGCTGCACGTGCGCTGCCCAATACCCTGTTCGGTGTCTGCGCCTATCAGGGCAGTGAGCTGGTGGCGATGGGCCGGATCGTCGGCGATGGCGGCTGCCACCTGCAGGTCTGTGATATCGCCGTACTGCCGCGGTTGCAGGGGCAGGGACTGGGCAAGGAGGTGATGCGGCGTCTGGACGAATGGATGCAGGCCACCCTTCCGCCTTCGGCCTATGTGAGCCTGCTCGCCGATGGCGAGGCACATCGGTTGTATGCGCAGTACGGATTCGCGCCGACGGCGCCAGCCTCGATCGGAATGTATCGACGCTTCTGAAAAGAAAAACCCCGGCCGAAGCCGGGGTTTTCAGAAATTGGCGTCCCCACGGGGATTCGAACCCCGGTCGCCACCGTGAAAGGGTGATGTCCTAGGCCTCTAGACGATGGGGACGCACGAAAACTTCAAGTTGTAGAACTTTCGACGGCCTGATGTCGAAAGTGGTGGAGCCAAGCGGGATCGAACCGCTGACCTCCTGCATGCCATGCAGGCGCTCTCCCAGCTGAGCTATGGCCCCATGAAACCAGGATGCCTGCCGGGAGCAGGGTCCTTTTGAAACTGGCGTCCCCACGGGGATTCGAACCCCGGTCGCCACCGTGAAAGGGTGATGTCCTAGGCCTCTAGACGATGGGGACGCACGAAAAACTTCAAGTTGTAGAACTTTCGACGGCCTAATGTCGAAAGTGGTGGAGCCAAGCGGGATCGAACCGCTGACCTCCTGCATGCCATGCAGGCGCTCTCCCAGCTGAGCTATGGCCCCGTGTTACCGAGCCGCCTATCATACCTGCGTGTTCACGTTTGTGGAAGCCTTTTGAGCTTTTTTCGTTCCGGCGCTCCGCATACGATCCGGGAGACCACCGTGACGCCACAACCTGAATGCCGGTTGGCGGTGAACAAAAAAGACCCGGTTATCGGCCGGGTCCTCGTTGTTCGTGATGAGTGGCGTCCCCACGGGGATTCGAACCCCGGTCGCCACCGTGAAAGGGTGATGTCCTAGGCCTCTAGACGATGGGGACGCAATTCTCATCAATGTTCTTTAGCGACCTTTCGACGGCCTAATGCCGAAAGATTGGTGGAGCCAAGCGGGATCGAACCGCTGACCTCCTGCATGCCATGCAGGCGCTCTCCCAGCTGAGCTATGGCCCCACGTCGCTGAGGAGCGAAATAATAGCGATGCCCCCTGGGGTTGGCAAGCATTTGTTGCACTTTTCTTCACGTCCGCGGCCGGGTGCGCCATCGTTCCGCCGGGTGTCCGGTCACTCGCCGTCTTCGGTCAGCGCCGCCAGGATCGGGCAGTGCACCAGCGCACCGTGGCCAGGGCAGGCCTCGACCAGTCGCGACAGTGCCGCATGCATGCGCTGCAGTTCGCTCATGCGCTGCTCGATGTCGAGCAGGCGCGTCCGTGCGGTGTCACGCACGCTGCCCATGTCGTGCTGGTGCTGGTCGCTCAGTGCGAGCAGTTCAGCGATCTCCTCCAGGCTGAAACCGAGCGACTTCGCACGGCGGATGAAACGCAGGCGACGCAGGTCCTGCTCGCCGAAGATGCGGTAGCCACCGGCCGAACGTGCCGCGGTGGGCAACAGCTGCTGGCGCTCGTAGTAGCGGACCGTATCGATCGGGACGCCGGCCCGGCGCGCCAGCTGACCAATGTTCATGGCGGAAGTCCTCGGGTTTCCGGCCGCCATTCTGAACCCTTGAGTCTGGTCCAGGGTCAATGCGATGTGTGAGATACGCATCCAGTGCACTTTGCAACTTTCTTCATAGCCTCGCCGATGGAGCACTTTCTACCCTGCACCTGAACCGGTCATTCGCTGGCCAGAACCGAGGAGGTGCACCGTGGAGGGAATCAGGAGCGAGGGGTTCGTTGAAGTGGGGGTGGTCGAGTACCCCGGTGGCGACCCGTCGGCAGCATCGGTACTGGCTGAAATGGCACATGTGGCCAACCGCGTGGCGCAGCAGCAGCGGCGCCCGTTCAAGCGGGTGCTGGTGACCCGCTGGATCGTGCCGGCCAGCCGCAGCGGGGTACATCGCATCGCGGGCGCGGACATGCTGGATGCCGCTATTCCCGCGGTGATCGCGGTTCCGGGCCAAGTCAGTTCGACGGCCTCTCTTCGTACCGATGAAATCCTGCTCGACTGGCTCCGTGCGCACTACGACGGCGGCAGTCTGCTGGCCGCCGCGGCGGATGGGGTGAGCGTATTGGCCCGGGCCGGCCTGCTGGCGGGCCGGACCGTGTCGGGTCCGGATCTCAGCCGCCATCCCGGACTGGTGGCGCAGGCTGTCAGCTGGGTACCCAGCGAACGCGCACTGGTGGACGATGGTGATCTGCTGACCGTCGCAGGTGTGCAGGCATGGCGCTTTCTCGGCCTGCGACTGCTGCACCGGCTGTTCGGTCAGGGCGTGGCCAGCGCGGTGGCCACGCAGCTCGCGATCACCGTTCCGGAGCCGATCCAGCAGGATCTGGAGCGCTTCAGCGCCAACTTCGCCCATGGGGACCGCGACGTGCTGAAGGCCCAGCGCTGGCTGCACACCACGGCGGCGCGCGGCGCCACACTCGCTTCGATCTGTGAAGTGGCCGGGCTGGAGCCGCGCACTCTGCAGCGCCGCTTCCTGAGAGCGACCGGGCTGCGTCCGATCGAATACTGCCAGCGACTGCGGGTGGCCAAGGCGCAGACATTGCTGCAGCAGGGGGCGGGTATCGATGAAGTGGCCTGGGGGGTCGGCTATGCCGATCAGAGTGCGTTCCGGCGACTGTTCCTGCGCATCGTCGGCATGACGCCGGCGAACTATCGACGTCATGTCAGCAACAAGCGTCGCGAGCGCCCGCTGCTGCCCTCCGTGGCAGGGAGCCTGCGCGGATTGGCGCCGGCGCCGACGCCGGGCATTCAGATGGGGCGCAGCGCGGCTTGACGATTGACGGTCTGTCGTCGCGCTTGCATCGCAGGCGCGACGCTTCGACCATGCGGTCAGTCGATCGTCGAGTGGGTGGAGTGATGTCCAGCGTTGGGCCGGTGCCGATGCCGGTCGTTCTGATTCTGATCTGTCTACTGATTGCGATGACGATCGCCCGGCTCTGGCCCGGTCGCCGTGCGCAGGGGCCGCAGCCTTCGGCGGCCGGCATGGTGCTGGATATGCTGCTGGTGGGGCTGCTGTGTGGCCGCATCAGCTTCGTCGCCGTCAATGCGGCGCTGTATCGCGACTCGCCATGGAGCGTTCTGCAGATCACCGATGGTGGATACCACCTGGTCGTCGTGCTGATGGCTGCGTTGGCGTGGGGATTGTGGCGGCTGCGTGGACATCCTGCGCTGCGCCGGCCGGTACTGGCAGCAGCGCTGGCAGGTACGCTGCTGTGGGGCGCGGCCACTCACGGCGTGTCCGGGTGGCAGGCGCGGCATATGCCGCTGCCCAGGCTGGAGGTGATGGACCTGCAGGGCCGTGTCATCGATCTGCAGCAGTTCCGTGGCAGACCGGTTGTCGTGAATCTCTGGGCGACGTGGTGTGGTCCGTGCCGACGTGAAATGCCCGTGCTGGCAGCCGCGCAGGACGCACATGACGATGTGCGGTTCGTGTTTCTCAATCAGGGAGAAAGTCTGGACGAGGTCCAGGGTTTCATTGCCGGCGAGCGCCTGCAGCTGCGCAACGTGCTGCTGGATGGCGATGCTGCCGCATCTGCGGCGCTCGGGGTGCAGGCGTATCCTTCCACCCTGTTCTTCGATGCTGACGGACGCCTGCAGGAGCTGCATCTGGGTGAACTGACCATGGCAGGGCTTGAACACAAACTGCGCCGGCTGCGGTAGCCTGCGCTGGCATCCCACTATGGAGTTCCCATGTCGTTGATTTCCCTGCGCACCGTTCCTGCGGTGCTGTTGCTGCCGGCCCTGCTGGCCTTGGCCGCCTGCAGCCAGGCGCAGACGCCACCGGGCAAGGCAGGAGCTGCGCCGGCAGCCGGTGCGCCGGCCTCCGCTGCCAAGGGGGATCGCCCGGAGGTCCTGAAGGGCATCGAGAAGCATGGTTTCGAGGTCGTCGCCGAGTTCGACGCACCGAGTGGGCTGCGCGGCTTTGCCGGCGTGGTCGGTGGCCAGCAGCCTGCCGCCGCTTACGTGACCGCGGACGGCAAGCACGTGGTGGTAGGCAGTCTGTTCGATGCCGAGGGTAACGATGTCGCCGCTGATGCAGTGGAAAAGCTGGTGGCCGCGCCGATGTCGGCCAAGATGTGGAGCAAGCTGGACGCCAGTGCGTGGGTGCGGGATGGCAAGGCCGATGCACCGCGCGTGGTCTACACGTTCAGTGATGCCAACTGCCCGTACTGCCACACGTTCTGGGAGGCGGCACGCCCATGGGTAGATGCCGGGAAGGTGCAGCTGCGTCATGTGATGGTCGGTGTGATCCGCGAGGACAGCCCGGCCAAGGCGGCCGCGATTCTGGCCGCACGCGACCCCAGCGCGGCACTGCTGGAGAATGAGCGCCAGTTCGACCGCGGTGGCATCAAACCGCTGCCGAACATCAGCCGCGAGATCGCCGGGAAGCTGGATGCCAACCAGGTCCTGATGATCGAGCTGGGCTTCCAGGGTACGCCGGGCATCCTGTTCCAGGACGCGCAGGGCCAGGTGCAGCGTCGCTCCGGTCTTCCACAGGGTGCCGATCTGCAGACGGTGCTGGGTCCACGCTGAAAAGCGATCCTGCATGCAGGGTGTCATCGACAGGCCCGTACGGAAACGTGCGGGCCTGCTACGTTTGCATGGCCATGACAGCGTGAACGGCTGCGCAGTGCTTGTTCGCCGTCACGTCTGAATCGTGACTGAGATCAAGCATCGTGCCTTGATTCCAATCAAGGCCAAAAACGACATGCGCATTAGCCTGTGACGCATGAAATACAGCGATATCGCCTCTGCACGGCTGCGCACGCAGGGCTCTATGCAGAGCACGCCTGCATGGCAATTCACGACACTCTCACTCTGCGCTTGCTACCCAGACCGCTCCGGTCGCTGCCTCATCGGCGGTGCGAACCTGCCGGCGGCCATCTGTCTTAAACGCAGTATCCGTATTTCCAGCAACGGCGGAGCGAAGCCAGGATGGCGCACGCGTGCGGTCCGGCATCGCGTGGCGAGTGTTCGTGCACGGGGGATGCAATGCGCATGGCAGTACTGAGTCTTGCCTGCCTGGCCGCGCTGGCCGCTGCGCCGCTGCAGGCGCAGGCGGTTGCCGACGACGACGCGCAGGCGCTGCGCCGTGAGATTGCGGCGATGCGACAGGCCCTGGAAGGCATGCAGCAACGCCTGGACCAGCTCGAGCGGCATGATGCGGGCGTCGCGCCTGCTGCTACGGCTACGCCCGTGTCGCCAGCTCCGGCGACGACGGCCGCCACACTGCAGCCCACCCGCGTGCCCGGCGTGGCGCAACCGGTGCTGCCGGCGCGCGAATCAGTGGCGGACCCGTCGACGGCCGCCTCGCGTCCAGATAACGCTGCCAGCCCCACCGACGCGGATCTGAAAGGCTTCTTCGCCATCCCCGGAACCGACACGGTCATCCGCATCGGCGGCTATGCCAAGCTCGATGCCATCGCCGACTCGCGCCGGGCGGGGGACGAGGACCAGTTCATCCCTTCATCGATGCCGATAGGGGACAGCCATCGCGACGTTTCCAACTTCAACATCCACGCCAAGCAGACGCGGTTCAGCTTCGAGGCGCGCCGACCGACCACGCACGGCAACCTGCGCTTCTATCTGGAGAATGATTTCTTCGGCAGCAGCGACGGATACCAGTTCCGCCTGCGCCACGCCTATGGGCAGCTTGGCAATACCTATGCCGGTTATGGCTACTCCAGCTTCATGGATGCCGACAGCCTGCCCGATACGCTGGATTTCGCAGGCCCGGGAGGTGCTGGCTACCTGTTGGTGGCCGGCATCCACCACAGTTTCGCGCTGGGCAAGGGAAGCACGCTGACGATCGCTGCCGAAGACCCGGAGACGGAACTGGCCGGGGCCAGCGAGACGCTGGCGGCGGTGAACCGGCTGCCGGACGTCACGGTAACCGCGCGCATGGAGCGCGATTGGGGCCACCTGCAGCTGGGTGCGGTGGCTCGCAGTCTCGCCTATGACGGCCAGGACCAGCGCGACCGGCGCATCGCCGGCGGCCTGCAGCTCAGCGGTTCTGCTTCCGTGGGCACGCGCGACCTGCTGCTGTTCGGTGTGCTGGGCGGCCGCGGCCTGAGCCGCTACACCGCTGATCTGACCGGCTCCGGCCTGGATGCTGTGGTGGATGCGGACGGTCGCCTGGAGGCACTGGATCTGCACGGCGGCTTCGTCGGTTACACCCATTACTGGTCCGATCTGTGGCGCTCGAATCTGATTTTCGGGCAGCTCACGCTGGAGCGGAACGCCGCTCTTGCCAGTGACGCATTCCGGCAAAGCCGTTATGGCGTATTCAACCTGATCTGGAGCCCCGCACCCTCTTGGACGATGGGCATGGAGCTGCTCTACGGTCGCCTGCAGCAGCAGGACGGTGCACGCGGCGACACGGTAAGAGTGCAGGGCAGCCTGCAGTACAACTTCATCAAGTAGGCGCCAGCGGCAGCACGCCAGCGCAGCCAACCCCCACGCCCGGCGCAACCGGGCTGATGCCGGTACAGGAGATTGTCATGGCAGAAGCAAAGAAGATCGGGGTGGTGGGAGCCACCTTCCTCGTCGCGGGCAACATGATGGGCTCAGGCGTGTTCCTGTTGCCTTCCAGCCTGGCCAAGATCGGTACCGCCTCGATCTGGGGCTGGCTGATCACCACGGCGGGTGCGCTGCTGCTGGCGTTCGTGTTCGCCAAACTGGGCAAGCTGGCCCCGAAGGCCGGCGGCCCCTATGCCTATGCGCGCGACTGGTTCGGCCCCTACATGGGCTTCCAGACCAATACCATCTACTGGTTCGCCAACTGGATCGGCAATGTCGCCATCCCGATCGCGGCGGTGGGTTACTTCAGCTACTTCTTCCCGATCCTGTCCGAGCCGCTGGTGCGCTGCATCGCGGTCCTGGTGCTGGTGTGGGCGCTGAGTTTCGCCAACGTGATCGGTCCGGCCTTCGTCAGCCGCGTGCAGACCGTCACCACCAGCTTCGCGCTGGTGCCGATCCTGGGCATCGCCATCTTCGGCTGGTTCTTCTTCGATGCCGACATCTTCAAAGGGGCCTACAACGTCTCCGGTGAATCCAACTTCGGTGCGATCTCCAGTGCAGCCGCACTGACGCTGTGGGCGTTCATCGGCGTGGAGTCGGCATCGGTGACCGCCGGCGTGGTCGAGAACCCGGAGAAGAATGTCGCGCGCGCTACGCTGGCCGGCGTGTTCCTTGCGGCCATCGCTTACATCGCCAGTTCGTCGGTGATCATGGGCATGGTCCCCAACGGTGAACTGCAGACTTCGGACGCGCCGTTCGCCTTGGCGGCGGCCAAGGCCGTGGGGGGGTGGGGCGGTGCGCTGGTCAGCCTGTGCGCGTTCATCGGTGCGGCCGGCTCGCTCGGTGGCTGGATCCTGCTGACCGCACAGAGTGCGAAGGCCGCATCGGACGATGGCCTGTTTCCGAGCATCTTCAGCAAAACCAACAAGGATGACGTGCCGGTCAAGGGTGTGCTGATCGTGGCGGTGCTGATGACGCTGGCCGTGCTGGTCACCTCCACCTCGGAAACGGCATCCGCGCAATTCGATGTGATCACCTCGGCCGCGGTGGTGCTGACCCTGCTGCCCTACATCTATTCCTGCGTGGCCTGCTACTTCGTGGTCGAACGCTCGCACACCCTGGTGCATACCGGCGCGTTCTGGACCTTGACCAGCCTCACCGTCGTGTACTGCCTGTGGGCGATCTATGGCTCGTCGGGAACGATCGTGCAGTACGCCTTCCTGTTCGTCCTGTTCATCACCGTGTTCTATCCCTTCTTCAGCGAGGAGCGCCGCCAGCAGCGGCAGCGTGCCCGCGAGGCGGCGGCGATTTCTGCCGGCGCGCAGCATTCCTGATTCGGACAAGGAGAAACAACGTGTATTTCAAGTCATTGGACTATCCGATCATAGTCATCGACGGTGATTACGACTCACCGCGCATCGGCGGCATCCTGATCCGCGCGCTGGTGGAAGAGCTGCGCAGCAACGACCAGCGCGTGCTGTGCGGGTTGAACCTGGATGATGCCCGTGCAGGAGCGCGCACCTATGTCGCGGCGTCGGCCGTGCTGATATCGATCGATGGCAGCGAAGAGGTTGATGGCGAGTTCCAGCGCCTGACCGCGTTCCTGCGCGAGCAGAGTGCGCGCCGCGCGAACCTGCCGGTCTTCCTGTATGGCGAGCGCCGTACCATCGAGAAGGTACCGAGCAAGCTGCTCAAGTACATCCACGGCTTCATCTTCCTGTTCGAGGACACCAAGAACTTCATCTCCCGGCAGGTGATGCGGGCCGCTGAAGACTACATGCAGCACCTGTTGCCGCCGTTCTTCAAGGCACTGATCCATCATGCCGCCGAGTCGAACTACTCCTGGCATACGCCCGGCCATGCCGGTGGCGTGGCCTTCACCAAATCGCCGGTTGGCCGTGCATTCCACCAGTTCTATGGCGAGAACACGCTGCGCAGCGATCTGTCGATCTCGGTGCCGGAGCTGGGATCGCTGCTGGACCACACCGGGCCGATCAAGGACGCCGAGAACGAAGCGGCCCGCAACTTCGGCGCCGACCATACGTTCTTCGTGACCAATGGCACCTCCACGGCCAACAAGATCGTCTGGCACGGCACGGTGGCGCGGGGCGATGTGGTGTTCGTCGACCGCAACTGCCACAAGTCGCTCCTGCATGCGCTGATCATGACGGGCGCGGTACCCGTGTACTTCACGCCCAGCCGCAACGCGCACGGCATCATCGGCCCGATCAGCCTGGACCAGTTCACTCCGGAATCGCTGCAGCAGCGCATCGCCGCGAACCCGCTGGCGAGCAAGGCATACACGGCGGGCTCCAAGCCGCGTATCGCCGTGGTCACCAACTCCACCTACGATGGCCTGTGCTACAACGCCGAGAAGATCGCCGACGAGATCGGCAGTGCGGTGGACTTTCTGCACTTCGATGAAGCCTGGTATGCCTACGCCGCATTCCATCCCTTCTACGAGAACCACTACGGCATGGCCAAGGGCAAGCCGCGCGAGCAGGATGCGATCATCTTCACCACGCACTCCACCCATAAGCTGCTTGCCGCGTTCTCGCAGGCCTCGATGATCCATGTGCGCAACTCGGCACAGCGCAATCTGGATGCCGAGCGTTTCAACGAATCATTCATGATGCACACCTCCACCAGCCCGCACTACGGCGTGATCGCTGCCTGTGATGTCGCGTCGAAGATGATGGAGGGCGAGGCCGGTCGCTCGCTGGTGCAGGAGATGCACGACGAGGCGATCGCATTCCGGCGCGCCATGCTGCATGTGCGCGACGATCTCGGCCGTGATGATTGGTGGTTCAGCGTGTGGCAGCCGACCAAGGTCGAGCGCAGCCTTGACAAGGGCGACACGCCGGCGCCGATGGTGGCCAAGCGGGAGGAGTGGTACCTGCAGCCGGATGGGCACTGGCATGGTTTCGAGAATCTGGTGGACGACTATGTACTGATCGATCCGATCAAGGTGACCCTGCTGACCCCCGGCCTGTCGATGGATGGCGGAATGGGCCGGCTGGGCATTCCAGCGGCGGTGCTGAGCAAGTTCCTGTGGGGCCGTGGCATCACTGTGGAGAAGACCAACCTCTACTCGGTGCTGTTCCTGTTCTCGATGGGGATCACCAAGGGCAAGTGGAGCACGCTGGTCACCGAGCTGATGGCGTTCAAGGAGCTGTATGACCGCAACGCCCCCCTGAGCCAGGCGCTGCCCACGCTGGCGGCGGACTATCCCGTTGCCTACGCCGGCTGGGGACTGCGCGACCTCTGCGATGCGCTGCACGCCTTCAACCAGGAGTTCGCAGTGGCCCGGGTGATGCGCGAGATGTACGTGGACCTGCCGACGCCGGTGATGACCCCGGCCGATGCCTACAACCATCTGGTGAAGGGGGAAATCGAACGGGTGGACATCGAACAGCTCAGTGGCCGCATCGCGGCGACCATGCTGGTACCGTACCCGCCCGGCATTCCTACCATCATGCCGGGCGAGCGCTTCGGTGCCAGCGATGAGCCCATCATCGAGTCGCTGCGCATCGCACGCGAGCAGAATGCGCGCTTCCCGGGCTTCGAGTCGGACGTGCATGGACTGATCATCGAGCACGACGGCGAGACCGTTTCGTACAAGGTGGAAGTGCTGAAGGCCTGAGCCGTTCCCTGGTCCTCCGCACGCAACGCGGTGCGGAGGACTGCCGGGCGGCGAACCCGTGCACGGGCACGCCGATTCCGCTGCTGCGTCATGCTGTTGGAGATCGAAGCGTAAGCGTACAGCGCCTAGCGCAGGTAGTACTCCACGGGCACCACCAGTTCCTGCGGTGCCTTCATTTCGTCGGGAATGCGTGGCAGCGGCTGTGCGCGGCGGAAGGTCTGCAGCGCCGCGTCATCGAGCAGGGACTGGCCGCTGGACTGCTCCAGCCTTAGCGCCAGAAGGCGTCCGTCGCGGTCGATGCTGGCGCGGACCCAGCTGGTGCCCTGCTGGCGCCGCGATCTGGCGCTGGAGGGGTAGTAGCGGTATCGCTCCAGTCGTGCCATCAGCCGCGCTTCCCACTGGTCGCTGGCAGCGCCGGCCTGGACGTCCGCGGGTGGGGCGTCTGGAGCAGGCGGCGCGGCCGTGATCGATGCCGGTGCGGGACGGGCATCGGCCGCGGCCGCAGGTGGGGCGACCCGCGTGGGTTGCCGGCCGGCGCCGGCGATCTCGCTGGCGGCCAGTTCGCCTTCATGCGCGTGGGTCGGCGCGGGTGGCGGCGGCGATTTCCGTGGCTGCGCGGCGCGCGCCTGTTGCGCTTGGCTGGGCTGTTCGGCCTGGCGTTCCTCCACAGGCTGTGGCGGTGCAGCCGGCGCAAGCAGGCGCAGGCTGATGCGCACATCCTGCTCTGGCGGCGGCAGCGTAGGCGGGACTGCCACCCAGTGCACGAGCAGCAGCAGCGGCAGCAGGTGGATCCCGACGGTGATCGCCATTGCCTGCCAGTGTTGCCTGCGTTCACTCATCTGCGATCACCCACAGCAGGTCGGCGTCGCTGGCGTCGATGGCTTCTTCCGCCGATGCCAGAGCGACCACCAGCGCAGGCGCGGATGCGGGCAGATAGCCCGGTACGCCGGTGCCGCGCAGCACATGCCAGCGGCCGGCAACCAGCAGCGCGGGTGTCTGTGCGGCCGCCAGTACCTGCGCCATACGCGAATCGCGGGCCTGCTGAACGGCCAGCATGCCTTCCAGCAGCGGTGCGGCGTCGGCGTGCTGGGCCAGCACTACGTTCGACAGGCGGTGGCGTGCGCCAGGCACCGGGAAGCGCGCCGGTGCCGACGAAGCGAGCAGCGCGTCGACCTCCGCACGCGAGAGGTTGCCACCGTGCAGGGCGATGCCTGCAGCGGCGGCATCCTGCACCAGTCCGCCATAGGCCGACCACGGCCAGCGGGGGTCCCAGCCCAGCAGTTCCTGCAGGTGTTGCCCGTCGGCACGGTTGCCCTTGTCCAGCCAGCGCTGCACGCGCTGCAGGCGGGGCTGGCGTTCACTGCCGATCATCTCCAGGACCAGCGCACCCTGTGGTCGCTGCTGGTGCAGGACCTGCAACAGCCAGCGTTCGGCGGCATGGTCGGCGGCGACGTCATGGCGTTCCCCCAGCAGCAGGTGCTGGGCGGCGGCGACGCGCTGCACGAACGCCGCTTCCTGCAACGGCCGGCCGCTGGCCAGGTCGATCACTGTGCCGGGCATCGACTGGGCCTGTCCGGTCACCAGCACGGCAAGCAGGCACAGCGGCAACCAGCGTCGGCTAGAACGCCACGTTGACGCCCATCGAGATGGTGCGGCCGCGGCCGTTGCCGCGGTCCAGGATCGGGCTGAAGATGCTGTCGATCGAGGCATTGTTGTCATAGGCCTTGTTCTGCAGGTTTTCGATGTTCAGCCACACGGTCGTGCTGGCCTGTGGCTTGAAGCTGGCGTAGAAGTCCAGCAGCACACCCGTGCCGCGGGTCTTGCGGGTCTGGAAGAAGTCGTAGCCTTCCTCGGTGGGGCCGGAGTATTCGGCACGCACGCCGGCCTGCACGCGTTGCTGCCACCAGCGACCGCCGACGTCCAGCGTCCAGTAGCGGTCGGGAAGCGCGGTGATGTCTTCCAGGTTGACGAACTCGATGGTGGGCGCGCTGGTGTGTGATCGTGTCCAGCTCAGCGTCGCGTGATAGTGCTCGCTGGCGTAGTGGGCCTCCAGCTCGATGCCACGCATGCGCACCACGCCCGGGTCGTTCATCCAGCGGGTGGTGACGCTGAAGTCGTCCACATCCAGCGCATCGGTCCAGGCCGAAAGCTGCGGGTCGCTGTCGATCGGTACCACGACGGGCTCGATTTCCGGTGGATGCACGATCAGCAGGTACTGCGGCTTGATGTAGTCGCGGATGCGGTTGTCGAAGCGGGTCACCCGCAACTGGGCCAGGTCGCCGTCGCGCAGCAGCGAGTCGATGCTGAGGTTGGCGCCGAACTGCAGGTTGCGCGAGCGTTCGCGGCGCAGGAATGGATTGGCGCCTACGCCATCGGCATCGCTCATGCCTTCCAGCGGAATCTTCTCGAAGAACATCTCCTGCACGCGTGGCGGCCGCGATGTCCGCGAGGCCTCGGCGTACAGCTGCAGCCAGTCGGTTGCCTGCAACGAAACCGAGAGGCTGGGACTGAGTGCATGTTGGCGGCGGTGGATGTCGATGCCCCCGCCGTTGATCCGGGTGCACTGGCCCGGAACATCCGAACAGGTCGGGATATGCCCGCGGATGCCGTAGCGATCCTGGCGCAGCCCGGTGGTCAGTGCGTAGATGCCGTACTGCAGTTCGAGCGTACTGAACACGCTGTCCAGCTGGCTGCGCCCCTGCGGGTTGGCGCCGCGCAGGGTGGGCGTATCAGCAACGAAAATGTCCGACTGGTGCTTGAGCCCTGTGTTCCAGCGTGCCTGCAGCGAGCCGATCTCGAAGCGGCTGGTGTTGTCGATGTTCCAGCTGCTCAGGCTGCTGTGGGTACGCCGGCCGATGTAGCTGGACACTTCCACCGGCGGATAGAACAGCCGCGTCTTGTTGGCGGCGAAGCTGGCGCGCAGATCGATCCACGGTGTATAGGGCGTGTAGTGATAGCTGGCGCGCTGGTTGCGTGCCGAAATCTGCCACGGGTAGTTGTGATAGAAGTCGTTCTCGTAGCGCATGTGGCTCAGGTCCAGCCGGTGCAGCTCACTGGGTTGCAGGCGGGCCTTGAGCAGCCAGCTTCTGGGGTGCTGGCTGCCCGGGTCGGCGCTGTTCTTCTGCCCGTTGGCGGTCGCGTACTCGCTGCTGCGGCTGCTGCTGGCCGCCGCAAGCAGGCCGAACTGACGGTCACCGCCTTCCTCGCTGTGGCGCCAGGCGCCGGCGAAGGTACGGCCACTGCCATAGCCGTTGTCGCCGTGCCGGTAGCCGGCGCGCAGGCCCCAGTCGCGGCTCTCACCCAGCAGGTCATCGATATCCAGCGTGCGGAAGTTGGCGGTACCGGCCAGGGTGCCAGCGCCATCGCCGCCAGCGACGGCACCGCGCTGCACATCCACCCCGGCCAGCAGGAATGGATCGACATAGGCGAACGGGCCCCCGGAGCCGTGCCCGGCGTTGTTGCGGAAGGTCTGGGTGACACCGTCGATCATCGTGTTGACGCGGCCGGCGCCGGTCATGCCACGGATGTTGACCTGGAGGCCGGGCTGGCTGCGCGAGTGGAAGCTGTGCGTGCCGGGCATCGAGCGCAGCAGGCTGTTGCCTTCCTGGCGTTCGGCCATCGCCACGCGTTCGCTGCCAACGGCTGGCGCGAAGCCATCGCGGGTGGCGGGGACGTACTGGCTGGCGCCGGTGCCGGGCGCATGGCCCTGTGCAGGAGTGCCCTGCACGCGCAACGGACCGGTGCGGCGGCTGCCATCGCTGGACTCGGCAGGCGCCGGCTCGAGGGTGGCACGCCGTGCGTCGATGAAGCGGGGCCGCAGGCCGGTGCCGGCCAACAATTGTGACAGCGCCTGCCTGTCGTCGAAGTTGCCGCGCAGGGCGGGCGCCATCTGGCGCTGGGGCAGCGCGCCACCGATCACCAGATCGATGCCGGTGAGCCGGCTGTAGGCATCCAGTGCGCCGGCCAGCGGTTGTGCAGGCAGGTCGTAGTGGCGGGTTGCGGTCTGTGCCTGGGCGTGGCCGGACAGGAACGGAACCGGGCTGGCGCAGGCCAGCGACAAGGCCAGGACAAGGGGGCGGTGGGACAGCATCGAGGTCTCCAGGGAGTGACGCAGAGCGTCGTCAGCCTGGGAAGACGCACGGGCAGGGACGATGTCAGGGTGCATGGCCGGTGCCGTGCGTTGATGACAGCCACAGCTGCAGTCCGGGACCGATGCGCAGCACGCGGACCTGCAATTGCCGGGCGAGCTGGTCGCGGGTGCCGGTGGCGCCGGCGGCATTGCCCAGCACGGTGACCCGCTGCTGGCGCAGGTGCGCGCCCATGATCCAGGTGTGCCCCCCGTCCCAGCGGTCCAGCCCCCGGGCGACATCCTCCAATGGGGCCGATACCCAGTGCAGGCGCCGCTCGCGCCAGGCGAGCACGCCTGCCGGTGCGGCCGACGGGGTGCCCGGTGTCTGGCCATCGAAGCGCAGTTGTTCGCCCTGGCTTGCCTCTCCGCTGCCGCTGCCGCTGTCCACCCGCACCTGGTGTTCGGTGACGGTCACCACGCTGCTGCCGTTCTGCACGGCGACATCGAATGCGGTGCCCAGCGCGGTGACCCTGCCATGCGGCGTGCGCACCTGGAACGGCCGGCCGGCATCGGCGGCAACCTGGAACCAGGCCTGTCCGTTCTTGAGCTGCAACTGCCGGCGCTGCCCGTCGATGCGGACGCGCACCTCGCTGCCCGGAGACAGCACGACGCGCGAACCGTCCTGCAAGGGTGTCTCGCGGATCTCGCCGACGGTGGTGCGCAGCACCAGTTCTGTCGGCGGTGCGTCCTGGCGGAGTGACAGGCCCAGCACGCACAGCAGCACGGCGCCGATGCCCGCCTCGCGCAGGGCGTGCCGGCGGTGACGCTGCTGCTGGCGTTGCAGGCTGGGCAGGCCGGCACCGGCCTGCCACAGCTGCTGCAGGTGCAGGTACTGTGCTGCATGGCGCGGGTCTGCCTGATACCAGTGGGCGAACGCGCGCTCGTCGCGCGTACCGTCATGGCCGTCGAGCCACCAGCGTGCGGCTTCGCGTGCGATCGTGTCCTGGCTCATGGGCCGGGCACCTGTTGCAGCGCGACCAGCGCGCGCAGCAGGTGTCCATGCACGGTCTGCCGGCTGATGCCGAGCTGGCGACCGATTTCGGCCAAGGCCATCTGTTCGACCCGGGCCAGCAGGAACACCTGCCGCGAGCGCGGCGGCAGGGCGGCGATGATCGCGTCCAGGTGACGCAGTTGCTCGAGATCGAGCAGGCGTTGTTCCGGCAGGGGCGCCGGATCGGCGAGGGTGGTCAGAGATGCTTCGTCCAGCGGGTCTTCCCGGCGGCGCTGGCGTTGCCGGTAATGGTCGGCGATCAGGTTGTGGGCGACGCGGTACAGGTAGGCGCGGCCATTGCTGAGCAGGCCACTGGCGGCGACCTTGACGACACGCAGCCAGGTCTCCTGGACGACGTCATCGGCATCGCTGCGTTGCGGGAGTTTGCGGCGGACGTGGGCGTGCAGCGGCCGGTAATGGGCGGCGCACAGATGCGCGACATCCGTCGGTTCGACAGGCGTGGACACGGGGCGGGCTACAACTGGGAAAGGGAACAGCCCGCGGCGGCAAGGGCAGCGCCTGCACCTTACAGTAAAAGAGAATCATTTGCATCCATGGTGCCGGTGCATCGAAGGCGAGCGGGCCGGCAGCGCGCTCTGCGTCAGAGGTCGCGGTACTGGATCTGTGCAGCGAGCACGCGCAGGCCTTCGGCGCTGCTGGACAGGATGCGTTCTTCGCCAATGCCCTTCTGGCGTTGCAGCTGGAATCCCGCTGCGTCGGGCAGGTGCGCGGCGATGGTCTCCATGCGTTGCAGCGCGTCGGCCCCTTGGCAGTCGAAATGACCCCAGTAGGCGCCGTGACGGTGGACCAGCAGGCGGTAGTTCATCGAGCGTTCTCCTGTAGTTCCTGCAGCCAGTGGTTGAACATCGCAGTCGCGGCTGCGGCCAGCGGGGCGCCATAGCGACGTGCCTGGGCGCGAAGATCGTTCGGGTCGATGCCCGCCTGGGCCAGCTCGAGCGTGTGGCCGATCAGCCAGCGTTCGAACTGCCGCGCGTCCAGTTCCGGGTGGCACTGCAGGGCCAGAGCATGCTTCCCGATGGAAAAGGCCTGGTGGCGGCAGGCGGGTGTACTGGCAAGACGGTGCGCACCGTCCGGGAGTTCGAAGGCTTCGCCATGCCAATGCAGCACAGGAATGCCCTGCAATGCCAGCAGGGGAGAACGCTGGCCCTCGTCGGTCAGCAGCAGTGGCGCGAATCCGATTTCCTTGCCTCCGCTGGGCGCCACCTCCGCCCCCAGCGCACGTGCCATCAGCTGCGCACCCAGGCAGATGCCGAGGGTTGGCCGCTGCAGGTGCAGGCGCCGTTGCAGCAGCGCGATGCTGTCAGCCAGGAAAGGGTAGAGCAGGCCATCGTTGATGCTGACCGGCCCCCCCAGTACGACCAGCAGATCAGCCGCTTCGGCCGCGTCAAGCGCATCGATGCCGGCCTGCAGAACCTTCAGCTGCCAGCCCTGGGCCAACAGCAGCGGCTGCAGCGTGCCGAGGTCTTCGAAAGCAACGTGTTGCAGGACGACCGCGTGCTTCATGCGGCCCCTCCACGGGTGGGCCAGTAGGCGCTGTCCGGTGTCGGGCGTGCCCCGAAGATGGCCTGGCCGACGCGGACCACGGTGGCGCCCTCCTCGATGGCGACCTCGAAGTCGCCGGACATGCCCATCGACAGCTGCGACAGGTCGATGCCGGTCGGCGCGCTGCGCTGCAGCTGGTCGCGCAGCGTGCGCAGGCGGACGAAGCAGGCGCGTACGCGTTCCACCTCCGGAGTGAAGATGGCCAGGGTCATCAATCCGCGTACGCGCAGGCGGTCGAACATGGGCAGCTGCTGCACGAAAGCGTCGACGGCGCCGGGCTCCAGGCCGTACTTGCTGGGTTCGGCGGAGGTGTTGACCTGCACGAACACGTCCAGAGTGCGGTCCTCCAGCAGCAGGCGCTGCTGCAGCGCTTCGGCTACGCGCAAGCTGTCCAGCGCCTGGAATTCACTGGCGAAGCGCGCCACATGGCGGGCCTTGTTGGTCTGCAGGTGGCCGATCACCGACCAGTGCACGCCAAGGTCGGCCATCGACTCGGCCTTGCGCTGTGCCTCCTGCACCTTGTTCTCACCCAGCTCATGGCAGCCGGCAGCTACGGCCATGCGGATGCGCGCCTCATCCACGGTCTTGCTGACCGGCAGCAGGCGCACGCTCTGCGGGTCGCGGCCCGCGCGGGCACAGGCACGCGCGATGCGCTGGCGCACCGTGAGCAGGTTGGTGGCGATCTGTTCGACGGACTGGGCGACAGGCCAGTCGGCGGCGGCAAGGGGCATGCGTGCACCTCCAATGCAGGGTGGCCAGGGTGGGATACACTGGCACAGGACAAGATTTATTTTGGCATAGGACAAAATGAAAATCACCGGGCACAGTGCCGAATCGATCTTCGACAGCATCCGCGAGGGCATCGGCGACGGGCGGCTGACCGCCGGCAGCGTGCTGCCGCCGGTACGCGAACTGGCCGAGCGGCTGGGCGTCAACCGCAACACGGTGGCGGCCGCGTACAAGCGGCTGGACGCGGCGGGCCTGGCCAGTACGGGGGGGCGGCGCGGTACCACGGTGCGTGGCGTGCCGGCCCCCGTCGCGCGCGAAGGCAGTCCGCCGGGGCTGGCGCTGCACGATCTGGCAGGTGGCAATCCGGACCCACGGCTGTTGCCGAGCCTGCGCCTGGCACCGGCGCCACCTCGGCTGTATGGCGTGGGTACGGTTGACCCGCGCATGCAGCGGCTGGCACGTGCGTCGCTGGATGCCGATTGTCCGCAGGGCTATGCCCTGGAGCTGAGCCACGGTGCGGTCGATGGCATCGAACGCCTGCTGGCTGCCTGGCTGCTGCCCGGCGACCGCATCGCTGTGGAGGATCCCTGCTTCCTTGGCAGCCTCAACGTGCTCAATGCCGCTGGCCACACGCCGCTGCCCGTGGCGATGGACACGCATGGGATGCAGGTGGCGTCGCTGCGGCGGGCGCTGGAGGCTGGCGCACGCGCGGTATTGCTGACGCCGCGCGCACACAATCCTACCGGCGCCAGCCTGGATGCGAAGCGGGCGCGGGCACTGCGCCAGCTGCTGGCCGGCTACCCGCAGGTGGCGGTGCTGATCGACGATCATTACGCGTTGCTCTCGCAGCAGGCCTACCACTCGGTGCTGCCCGTCGATGGCCGGCGCTGGGCACTGCTGCGCTCGCTGTCCAAGCCGTTGGGCCCGGATCTGCGCCTGGCATGGCTGGCGTGCGATGAGGAAACCGCGGTACGGCTGCGCCTGCGGCTGGCAGCGGGAACCGGCTGGGTCAGTCACCTGCTGCAGGACGCGGCGGTCTCGGTGCTGGAATCAGCCCCGCAGCGGGCGAAGATCGCTTCGGCCGGCGTGCGTTACCAGCAGCGGTTGCAGTCGCTGCAGATGCTGCTGCAGGCGCGGGGCGTGCAGCAGGCCGTGCCGATGGAGGGATTGAACCTGTGGTTGCCGCTGCCGGATGACAGCCGCCCGCAGGTACTGGCGCTGGCCGCCCGCGGCTGGCATGTGCGCGCCGGCGAAGTGTTCGCGGTTTCCGCCCCTGGCCATGGCCTGCGCATCACCTGTGCGGCGCTGGGAACACCGCAGCAGCGACAGCTGGCCGATGACCTGGCGGCCGTGCTGGAATGATGAACCCGCGTCCTTCAGGGCGCGGCACTGACGCCGGGGCGCACGTAGTAGGACTGCCCGCTGTCATCCACGAACATCAACTCCGGCTTGCCCTGCCAGGAGGTCAGCATCGCGCCGGTGTTGTTCTGGTGTTTGACCATCAGGCTGGCGCCGCGGTCGGGGTTGGCGACCACCTTGAACACTTCGGTGGTGCCGGCTGCATCGTCAAGCGTCAGCAGGGCTTCGCCACCGTGGTCGGTCGTGCCGTAGCCGCCGCGTTCGGAGCCGTCCGGACCCAGCAGAACCAGGCCGGACAGGGCGCTGGCACGTGTTCCCTGCACCTGGCCATGACTGCGTGGGTCGGGCACCGGGGCGCCCAGGATCACCCGCGCCTGACCGGCGCCATCGTGGATGACCAGGCCCCGGGCTTCGATCACCCGCTGCGGCGATTGGCTGCGATGCAGGCTCCAGGCAGTCCAGCCGGAAACGAGCAGGGCGAGGGTGGAGACCAGCAGCGTGGTCAGCGTGAGTACGCGGGGCATCGGATCGTCCTTCCTTGGATGTGCCGACGATAACGGAAGCGGGCCGCTCATGACCAGTTCGCTGTGTGAGGCGGTGTGTCCTCAGTGGAAGTCGCGGCTTCGGCTGCGCAGGCCCTGCAGCAGTTCATCCAGGCAGTGCATGCGTTGCACGATCACATGCTGCACGCCATCGACACGCTCCAGGCGGCCGTCGATCTGCATCAACTGGGTATCGACCAGTACACGGTGCTGCCGGTCGGCCAGGTGCCGCCAGACCACGGCATTGACCATGCCGGTTTCATCTTCCAGGGTAAGGAAAGTGACGCCGCTGGCGGTCTGGGGACGCTGGCGCATGCGTACCAGCCCGGCGATGCGTACGCGGCGGCCATGGCCGTGGCCGGCCAGTTGTGCGGCGTCGAGGCAGCCGCGGCTGCGCAGCTGCGTGCGCAGGAATGACATGGGATGGCGACCCAGGGTAGTGCCGATGCTGCGGTAGTCGGCCTGCATGTCTTCCCACGCACTGGGCAACGGCAATGGCACGCGTGCTTCAGCGGTGGTGCGGGCCTGATCGAACAGCGGCAGGCGGTTTTCCACGCCGGAGACATCCCAGCGCGCACGATGACGATGCCCGCTGAGGCCGCGCAGCGCGCCGGCATCGGCCAGCAGGCCCTGATGGCGCCGGTCCAGGACGGTGCGCTGGCACAGATCGCCGACATCGTCGAACGGCCGTCGCGCACGTTCGCGCATGATGGCCTGTGCCACCTGTTCGTTGCAGCCATCGACCAGGCGCAGGCCCAGCCGGATCGCCGCGGGACCCCTGCTGAAATCCAGCGTGCAGTCCCAGTCGCTGTGGCGCACGTCCACCGGCAGCACGATGATGCCGTGCCGGCGCGCATCCTGCAGCAGCTGGTCGGGGCTGTAGAACCCCAGTGGCTGGCTGTTGATCAGGCTGGCGGTGAACGCGGCCGGATGATGGCACTTCAGCCAGCAGCTGTTATAGGTCAGCAGGGCGAAGCTGGCGGCGTGGCTTTCCGGGAAGCCGTAATCGCCGAAGCCCTTGATCTGCTCGAACAGCTGCTCGCCGTATTCGCGACTGAAGCCGTTCTCCAGCATGCCGGCCAACAGCTTCTCGCGATGCGGTTCCAGCCCGCCGCGGCGCTTCCAGGCCGCCATCGAACGGCGCAGGGCATCGGCCTGGCCCGGGGTGTAACCGGCCGCATCCACCGCCAGCTGCATCACCTGTTCCTGGAACAATGGCACGCCCAGCGTACGTGCGAACACGCGTTCCAGCCGCGGTGGGTAGAGCGGATTGTGTGGATCGTTCAGTGCATCAGGGCCGTGTTCGCGCAGGATCCGCCGCCGCTCCAGATAGGGATGCACCATGTCGCCCTGGATCGGACCGGGCCGCACGATCGCGACTTCGATCACCAGGTCATAGAACGTGCGCGGCTGCATGCGCGGCAGCATCGCCATCTGCGCGCGCGATTCGATCTGGAACACGCCGATGGTGTCGGCGGCGCAGATCATGTCGAACGTCTTCGCATCCTTGGGCGGGATCGCATCCATGCGTCCTTCGTGCAGGCCATGCTGCTTCAGCATCGCCAGGCATTTGCGGATGGCGGTGAGCATGCCCAGCGCCAGGCAGTCGACCTTCATCAGGCCCGTGGCATCCAGATCGTCCTTGTCCCACTGGATGACGGTGCGGTCGGCCATCGCTGCGTTCTCCACCGGCACCAGGGTCGACAGCGGGTGTTCGGAAATCACGAAACCGCCCGGATGCTGCGACAGGTGGCGCGGGAAGTCGATCAGCTCGGCGGTCAATGACAGCAGTCGCCGCATCAGCGGCGTCTCCGGGTCGAAGCCGCGCTCGCGCAGGGTTTCCGGCAGCGGAATGTTGCCACCCCAATGGTCCATCGCTGCGCCCAGTTCATTGACCTGGTCCATCGGCAGTCCCAGCGCACGGGCGACATCACGGATCGCACTGCGGCCGCGATAGCTGATCGCCACCGCCGTCAACGCGGCGCGTTCGCGGCCATAGCGCTTGAACACGTACTGCAGGACTTCCTCGCGCCGCTCATGCTCGAAATCGATATCGATATCCGGTGGTTCATTCCGCTCGGCGGAGATGAAGCGCTCGAACAGCAGATTGCTGCGCGCGGGGTCGATCTCGGTCACGCCCAGTACGAAGCACACCGTTGAATTGGCGGCCGAGCCGCGGCCCTGGCAGAGGATGTCCTGGCTGCGGGCGAAGCGCACGATGTCGTGCACGGTGAGGAAGTAGGAGGCATAGTTCTTCTCCCTGATCAATGCCAGCTCATGCTCGATCTGCCTGCGCTGTGGTTCCTGGATGCCCTCCGGCCAGCGCCAGGGAATCTTTTCTTCCACCAGCTCGCGCAACCAGCTGTCCGGGTCATGACCTTCCGGCACCAGTTCACGCGGGTAGGTGTACTTCAACTGATCCAGGGTGAAGTGGCAGCGCTCGGCGATGCGCACGGTCTCGGCCAGCAGTGCAGGCGGGTACAACCGGGCCAGCGCGGTGCGTGGGCGCAGGTGGCGTTCACCATTGGGGAACAGGCGCCAGCCGGCTTCGGCCACGCTGCAGCGGTGACGGATCGCGGTCAGCGTGTCCTGCAGTGCGCGGCGGCGGCGCACATGCATGTGCACATCGCCGCTGGCGACCAGCGGCAGGCCGTGGCGTTCGCCGAACGCCTGCAGCTGCTGCAGGCGGTGCGCGTCGTCGTGCTCATGGTGCAGTTCCACCGCCAGCCACAGGCGATCCTTGAAGGCTGCGCGCAGCAATGGCAGATCGGTGGCGGCGGGCTGCCGGTCCAGCCACAGGCACAACAGGCCGTCGGGCAGGCCGGGCAGGTCATCGCGCAGGCAGCGGTACTCGCCCTTGCCGGCCCGCCGCCGGCAGGTGGTGATCAACTGGCACAACCCGGCGTAGGCAGCCTGGTCGGTGCACAGCAGCGCCAGCTTCGGTCCCTCTTCGACCTGGAACTCGGCACCGACGATGAGCGCCACGCCCTGTGTCTTCGCTGCCTGCCAGGCGCGCACGATGCCAGCCAGCGAACACTCGTCAGTGATCGCCAGCGCGCGGTAGCCCTGGCCGCGGGCACGTGCGAACAGTTCCTCGGCGGTGGAGGCACCGCGCTGGAAGCTGAAGGCCGACAGACAGTGCAGTTCGGCATAGCCGGGCAGTTCATCATGCATGGTGGTTCAGCCGAACCAGCCGTGCAGCATCCACGGTGCATGGGGATCATTGCGCTCACGGAACGCCCAGCCGCGCTGGCCGTGTGCGGTTTCCACCACGTAGTAGTCGCGGCGCGCATCGGCCTGGTCCCACCAGCCTGATTCGATCCGCTCCGGCCCGGTGACGACGCGCAGCCGCGGGTCACGCAGCACCTGCGGTGTGTCCAGCAACCAGCCGGGGCGCAGCGGCCAGTACGCCGGTGGCCTGGCGGGTGCCTGGGTGCCACTGGCGCGTTCGGGGCGATGGTCGGCCTGCACGGCAAGGGGCTGCACGGCATCATCGCCGAGCCGTGCACGCAGGCGCTCGCGCAGCTGGGTCCAGGGCATCGCCTGTGCCGGGCGGGTGTCGAACAGATCGCGTGCAGCGGGCACGAAGGGCGGCAGCTGTTCGGCCTGCAGGCGCAGGGCCCGGCTGCCCGCCGGTAGCGGGAAGGCCTCCATTCGGTTACGGGCGATCTCGAACAGCAGCGCGGCATCGCGCTCGGGTGCGAGCAGGCCGATGGTCAGCACGCTGGCGGGCAGCAGGTCGTGTTCGAAATGCAGGTCGAAACGCTGCACGCCGCCATCGCGCGAGCACAGGAAGGCCGCCAGATCCAGCAGCAGGCGCCGCAGCGGAAACAGCAGGGCCTGGCTGGATTCGATCTCGTACTCGAATTCGATGCGTGCGTCGAAACGGTCTGGTGGCTGGTAGTAGCGCAGGGGGGCGGTGGGCAGGCCACGCAGCGCGTCCAGCTGCTGCAGCACGTCCGGCGCGAAGCGGCGCGCCAGGCTGTCGCGCGGCAGGTCGAACACTGCCCCCAGCGTACGCAGCCCGGAGCGGCCAAGCACGGTCACCGCATCGGCCGGCAATCCGCTGCGCGGCAAGGGCAGCTGCGCCAACAGGGCTGGCAACTGTCCTGCATCGATACCGAGGCCATCATGCACGTTGGCCAGCACCCGTGCGGCATGGGGATTGGGCGCCGCGACCAGGCGGTGACGGAATCCAAGTTCATGCAGGCCATCACGCAGGCGCCGTTCGATCGCCAGCCAATCGCCGAACAGGGCACGGCTGGCACCGATCTCCAGGACCAGTGCATGCGGAAAGTCGAGGCTGACCTGCGAACTGAAGCCGTACAGCCAGCTGGCCAGCAACTGGCGGGTGTGCAGCTCGGTGGCCGGATCGTAGTCATGCAGCTGCAGGTCCTGCACCAGTACCTGTGCGGCCGACAGCAGCATGCCCGGACGCAGGCCGGCTGCACGCGCAGCAGGGCTGACGGCGCGCAGCACGCGACGCTGCGCCGGCCCCTGCAGCAGCACCAGTGGCCGCTGCGGATCCGCTTGCAGGCGCAGCACGCAATCCAGCGCCAGCTGCGGCAACAACAGGCAGGCCCAGTCCATGCGGCCGCCTCAGTGGGCGATGGCCAGTGGCAGCGGCTGTGCCGGCGGCAATCCGCCACGGCACTTCAGGACCCGGACCTGGCCGTGGTCGAGCTGCAGGCGCAGGCTGGCCGGGGACGGGTTGCGGGCCGCACGCGCCTCGCGGAACACGAAGCCCAGGCACTGGCCACTGTCGGCGGCTACCTGCAGGCGGCGCAGGGCGCGGTCGTCGGCCTGCTGTGGCCAGCACAGCACTGCCGCGCAGGCCGCCGAGCGCAGGCATTGTTCGGTGGCCCACAGCGCCTGCTTCGGCCCGGCCTGGATGATCTGCAGCTGCGCCAGATCCAGCCCGGCCGCGGCCCAGGCCGGCGCATGCGGCCGGTAAGGCGGCGCGACCAGCACGATCGGCCGCTCGCGGCGGCTCAGCTTTGCCAATGCCGGCCAGACCAGCGCCAGTTCGCCTACACCCGGCGCGCCCTGCAGCACCTCGCACAGCCCGCTGGCCGGCCATCCCCCCCCGGGCAGGCGTGCATCCAGGGCGGGGTGGCCACTGGCCAGATGGTCGCTGGCCGGGCCGTGCCGCGCCGGACCGCGCCATAGCTGGCGACCGTCCAGGAGACGGTCGAGGGCAATGACCGCACCCATCAGCCCACCGTCCGGAAACGCGTGGGGGGCTGGCTGAGAGCGACAATAGTTGTCGGAAACGGCTGGCATGGAGCGAGTATCGACAGGCCGGTATCAAGGGCTGAGACCGGACATGCTACTCGCCTTGTGAGTAGAATTACTAATGAATTCGGGAGCCGCGTTTCAGGTTGCTGAAGAGCGGGCGCGGTTCATCGATCAACGTGCCCCGCACTCACCGCCCCTGCGGATCCGGGCGGTGGTGCACGTACTCGACCACGGTGCCATCGGGATGTACCGCATTGAACGCCGCACCGGTCGGGACGATCTGCAGCGGGAAGATGATCTCGGCCCCGGCAGCGATCAGTTTGTCGTGATAGGGCCGGACATCGTCGACCAGCAGGGTGCCCGTGGTCGAGGTGAAGGGTGCCAGTGCGGTCTCGCTGCCTTCGATCAGCAGGAAGGCACCGACCATGGCCAGGCGCAGTCCTGCATCGGGAAACGGAAACCCGGCATCGGCGACCACACCCTGCAGCTGCTCGTAGAACGCCACACTGCGCTCCAGTTCGCCGGGAGCGACGAATACGCGGATCAGCACGCGCGGGCTGCGTTGGCTGGAGGTGTCACAGCGGTCGCGCCAGAGATGGTCGAAGTCGCGATGTACGTTCATGGGCGTGATCCGTGGCCAGGGGCTTCCATTATCGGCAGCGCCGCGCACCCCACTGATGACCGCCGGTGATGGACTGATAACCGGCGTGCAGGGGTTGGCCTGTGCCTTAGGTCCTGTTGACAGGCATGAACGCCCTCGCACAATCTTCACAGGTTGGGCCACGTGCGTGGCCCGGGCAGGCAGGTTGTCACGCCGGGAGGAGGGTCCCGCGCGCAGACCGGTCCGCTCTCCGGCCTGAGGTGTTGCCCGGCAACACCTGTACGGCATGAACGCTGCACCCTTCGGCGGCATTTTCCCTGGACCGATTGCCTTGGCAACGGAATTACGCCCGTCGATGAAAACGTTTACAAAGCCGCTTGCCCTGTCCCTCGCCGTGTCCGCCGCCGTCATCGCGCCGGCGTGGGCCGATCCCGCCGCGTTCACCGTGTTGACCCTGGAGCAGGCGCCGCCGGCCGAAGCGATGCCGGCCCTGGCCACCCAGCTTGAATCCCTGCAGGTGGATGCCGTGAGCGTGCGGCAGGCGCAGCGCAGCATCGACCAGGTCGATCCGCTGCAGCTGCTGGCCGATGGCCTGGGCTACGAATACCGCTTCATCGCCGCCGGGAAGGACGATGGCCGGACCCAGCGCGGTCAGGCCGTGCTGACCCGGCTGCCGATCGCGGCGGAATCCGGCCCGGACCAGCCGGGGCTGAACTACCTGCGCCTGGATGACGGTCGCCACACCGTTGCGGTCTACACCGATGCCGGTGCGGGTGCCCTGCAGTTGCCGGCCCTGGTGTCGCGTTCGCGGCTGGGTGCGCCAGCGGTGCTGCTCGGCGCTGTTGCTGGCGATTCCGCCAAGGCTGCCGGTTTCGATCCGGCGCGGGTGGCCCTGGAAGCCGATGCCAGCTACTTCAGCGATGGCTTCCAGGCCGCCAGCAGTGCGCCGTTCAAGGTTGAGGGCAGCGCCCTGCGCGCGACCCTGCTGACCCTGGCCTATGCCGCCGACAAGGGGGGCGATGCGCCGTGGATGGACACCACCCTCAACGCCGACGCCCGCGCTGCGCTGCTGCTGAAGGCGATGACCGAGGATGAGAAATTCCAGATGCTGCACAGCTACTTCGGGCTGGGCAAGGACGGCGGCCCGCTGCCGGACGGCGCGGTCGGTTCGGCCGGTTTCGTGCCGGGCGTGCCGCGCCTGGGCATTCCCTCGCAGCAGTCGGCCGACGCCGGCGTCGGTGTGACCAACCCCGGCGGCATCCGGCCCGGCGACTTCGCCACCGCCATGCCCTCCGGCCCGTCCACCGCATCGAGCTGGAACCGCGAAGTGGCCTTCGCAGGCGGCGCGACGATGGGCCGCGAGGCCTGGCAGCAGCGTTTCAACATCCTGCTTTCCGGCAGCGTCAACCTGCAGCGCGATCCGCGCAACGGCCGCAACTTCGAGTACGCCGGCGAAGATCCGCTGCTGGCAGGCTCGATGGTCGGCGCGTTGATCCAGGGCGTGCAGAGCCAGCACGTGATCTCCTCAATGAAGCACTTCGCGCTGAACGACATGGAGACCCGCCGCAATTTCCATGACGTGCGCATCGGCGAACAGGCCATGCACGAGTCGGACCTGCTGGCCTTCGAGATCGCGCTGGAGACCGGCCGCCCGGGCGTGGCGATGTGCTCGTACAACAAGATCAACGGTACCTACGGCTGCGAGAACGGCTACCTGATGAACCAGGTGCTGAAGCAGGAATGGAAGTTCCCCGGTTTCGTGATGTCCGACTGGGGTGGCGTGCACAGTGGCTCGAAGGCGGCGCTGGCCGGCCTGGACCAGCAGTCGGCCGGTGAAGTGTTCGACGCGGCGGTGTTCTTCGACGAGCCGCTGCGCCTGGCCGTGCACGGCGGCGTGGTGCCTCAGGCGCGCCTGAACGACATGGTGGCGCGCATCCTGCGCACGATGTTCCTGCACGGCAACTTCGACAACCCGCCGCAGCACCAGAAGGTCGATGCCGAGGCCGGTTTTGCCGTGGCACAGCGCACGGTGGAAGAGGGCAGCGTGCTGCTGCGCAATGAAGGCAACCTGTTGCCGCTGGCCGACAGCGTGAAGCGCATCGTCATCATCGGCGGCCATGCCGACAAGGGCGTGATCGGTGGTGGCGGTTCGTCGATGGTGGGCGTGACCGCCAAGGGCACCAACGCGGTGCCGGGCGTGATGCCGACCACCTGGCCGGGCCCGGTGATGTTCCATCCGTCCTCGCCGCTGGAGGCGCTGCGTGCAGCGCGCCCGGACGCCACCATCGCGTATGTGGACGGCAGCAATGCCGCGGCTGCAGCCAAGGCTGCCGCACAGGCGGATGTCGCCATCGTGTTCGCCACGCAGTGGGCCGCCGAATCGGTGGATCTGCCGGACATGCAGCTGCCGGACAACCAGGATGCGCTGATCTCGGCGGTGGCCAAGGCCAACCCGAAGACCGTGCTGGTGCTGGAAACCAACGGCCCGGTGCGCACGCCGTGGCTGGCGCAGGTGCCGGCGATGCTGCAGGCCTGGTATCCCGGCATCCGCGGTGGCGAGGGCATCGCCGCACTGCTGACCGGCCAGGCCAATCCGTCCGGCCGCCTGCCGGTAACCTGGGTGACGGACGAGTCGCAGCTGCCGCGCCCGCATATCGATGGCCTGGGCTTCAAGCCGGCTAAGCCGTTCGGTGATGTGTTCGATTTCGATATCGAAGGCGCCAACGTCGGCTACAAGTGGATGGCCGCCAAGGGCCTGACTCCGACCTTCGCCTTCGGCCATGGCCTGTCCTACACCTCCTTTGCCTACGACAACCTGAAGGTGAGTGTGGAAGGTTCGCGCCTGGTCGCCAGCGTGGACATCCGCAACACCGGCAAGCGCGCCGGTGCCGACGTGGCCCAGCTGTACCTGAAGCTGCCGGCCGGCAGCAGCACGCCGATCCGGCTGATCGGCTACGACAAGGTGCAGCTGCAGCCGGGCGAGCAGCGCCGCATCCGCATCGAAGCCGAGCCGAAGACCCTGGCCCACTACGATGCGCAGGCCCGCCAGTGGAAGATTGAAGGTGGCACCTACCAGGTGCAGCTGTCGCGCAATGCCGCCGAACCGCTGCAGAGCGCGGACGTGCAACTGGTGGAGCAGGTGCTGCGCTGACACCGCGTGGTACTCACGCTTGCAGACACGGCCCCGCAAGGGGCCGTGTCTGTTTGCGGCCTGCCGCTGCGCTCGCCGGGCATGGCCCGGCGCTACCCCATGACCCGCACGAGCGGTAGCGCCGGGCCATGCCCGGCGAGCGCAGCGGCAGCGGAGGCACATGTGCCATCAGTCCTGCCCGCATCCGCCGCAGAATGCAAAGCCGTCACACCCTTCACAGGGCCGGGCAGGAGTAGGCTGGGCTCTTTCCCGCCGGAAGGGGTTGTCCATGCGTGTGCGTGCCGTTGCAACAGCCATCGCCCTTTGCCTGTCCAGCAGCGTGCTGGCTGCCGATACTCCGCCGATGACCCCGGACATCAGCGGCAAGCCTTTCGTTGCCCCGGATGTGGGGCGCGACTACGACAAGCGCGTGGTGATGGTGCCGATGCGTGATGGCACCAGGCTGTATACGGTGATCGTGGTGCCCAAGGGCGCCCATAACGCGCCGATCCTGCTGACCCGCACGCCCTACGATGCTGCCGGCCGCGCCAACCGCAGTGACTCGCCGCGCATGCGCGACCTGCTGCCACAGGGCGACGAGGTGTTCGTCGACAGCGGTTACATCCGCGTATTCCAGGACATCCGTGGCAAGTACGGCTCCGAAGGCGATTACGTGATGACCCGGCCGCTGCGCGGGCCGTTGAACAACACCAAGGTGGATCACTCCACCGACGCCTGGGACACCATCGACTGGCTGGTGAAGCACGTGCCCGAGAGCAACGGCAAGGTCGGCATGCTGGGCTCGTCCTATGAAGGTTTCACCGTGGTGATGGCGTTGACCGATCCGCATCCGGCGTTGAAGGTGGCGGCACCGCAGAGCCCGATGGTCGATGGCTGGATGGGCGACGACTGGCTCAACTACGGTGCCTTCCGCCAGGTCAACTTCAACTACTTCGCGATGCAGACCGAGAAGCGCGGCAAGGGCACGCCGCTGCCGAGCCTGGGCTATGACGACTACAGCACTTTCCTGCGCATCGGCTCGGCTGGCGACTACGCCCGTTTCACCGGCGTGGACCAGCTGACCTGGTGGAAGAAGCTGGTCGAGCACCCGGCGTATGACGCCTTCTGGCAGGGCCAGGCGCTGGATGCAGTGATGGCCAAGACGCCGTTGAAGGTGCCGACCCTGTGGCTGCAGGGCCTGTGGGACCAGGAGGACATGTGGGGTGCCAACCACGCCTACCAGGCGATGGAAGGGCGCGACAGCGGCAACGACCGCAACTACCTGGTGATGGGCCCGTGGCGCCACAGCCAGGTGAACTACAGCGCCAGCGAACTGGGCGCGCTGAAGTTCGACGGCGATACCGCGCTGCAGTTCCGTCGCGACGTGCTCAAGCCGTTCTTCGACCAGTATCTGGTGGACGGCGCGCCGAAGGCGGACACACCGCCGGTACTGATCTACAACACCGGTGAAAACCACTGGGATCGCCTGAAGGGCTGGCCGCGCAGCTGCGACCAGGGGTGCGCCGCCAGCAGCAAGCCGCTCTATCTGCGTGCCGGCGGCAAGCTGGCGTTCCAGGCGCCAGCGGCGGGCGAGGGCGACTTCGAGGAGTACGTGTCCGACCCGGCCAAGCCCGTGCCGTTCGTGCCGCGCCCGGTGCGTTTCGGCGACCGCGACATGTGGACGACCTGGCTGGTCAAGGATCAGCGTTTCGTCGATGGCCGTCCCGACGTGCTGACCTTCGTCACCGAACCGTTGACCGCGCCACTGCGCATCGGCGGCGCGCCGGTAGTGCACCTGCAGGCGTCCACCAGTGGCACCGACAGCGACTGGGTGGTGAAGCTGATCGATGTGTATCCGGACCAGGAAGCCTCGACGCCGGAGATGGGTAGCTATGAGCTGCCGGTCTCGCTTGCGATCTTCCGCGGCCGCTACCGTGAGAGTTTCAGCGATCCGAAGCCCTTGGCAGCCAACCAGGTACTGCCCTACCGCTTCGACCTGCCCAACGCCAACCACACCTTCCAGAAGGGGCACCGGGTCATGGTGCAGGTGCAGTCGAGCCTGTTCCCGCTGTATGACCGCAACCCGCAGACCTATGTGCCGAACATCTACCTGGCCAAGCCGGGCGACTACCAGAAGGCCACGCAGCGGGTCTGGCACAGCGCGGCGCAGGCCAGCTACATCGATCTGCCGGTGTACTGAAACGGGGCGGGCAACGCCGGGCCTGGCCCGGTCGCGGTGGACCGGGCTTGCACCCGTTGTCAGGCATCCAGTGCCGGGTAGTCGATGTAGCCGTGTTCGCCACCGCCATACAACGTGGCCGGGTCGAGCTCGGCCAACGGCGCACCGCTGCGCAGTCGCGCGACCAGATCCGGGTTGGCAATGAAGGGCCGACCAAACGCGATCATGTCGGCATAGCCGCTGGCAAGGGCCTGCCCGGCACGCTCAGCGTCGTATCCGTTGTTGGCGATCCAGGCGCCACGGAAGCGTGCGCGCAGCGCAGGGTAGTCGAACGGGATGTTGTCCCGATCGCCACCGGTTGCACCTTCGATGACATGGATGAAGGCCAGTCCGTCGATCGTGTCCAGGCGCTCCACTGCACGGTTGAACAGCGGTTGCGGGTTGCTGTCATGGGCATCATTGACCGGCGTGACCGGTGACAGGCGCACGCCGGTGCGGCCGGCGCCGATTGCTTCGGCGACCGCGCTGACCACCTCGAACAGCAGCCGCGTACGGTTCTCGATGCTTCCACCGTAGGCATCGTCCCGATGGTTGCTGCCATCGCGCAGGAACTGGTCGATCAGGTAGCCGTTGGCTGCATGTACCTCGACGCCATCGAAGCCTGCGGCAATGGCATTGCGCGCGGCGATGCGGTAATCCTCGATGAGTTGCGGGATTTCCTCCAGCGCCAATGCGCGCGGCGCGGAGACATCCTCGAATCCATTGGCGGTGAAAGTTTTGCCGTTGGCGCGGAGGGCGCTGGGTGCCACCGGCACTTCGCCTTCCGGCAGCAGGCTGGTGTGGGAGATGCGACCCACATGCCACAGCTGCAGCACGATGCGGCCACCTTCGGCGTGTACCGCGTCGGTGATGGATTTCCACGCAGCGACCTGCTCGGCGCTGTAGATGCCCGGCGTATCAAGGTAGCCCTGGCCCAGAGGGCTGATCTGGGTGGCTTCCGCAATGATCAGGCCGGCACTGGCACGTTGGCGGTAATAGGTGATCGCCAGCGGAGAAGGGACGCGGTCGGGCAGGGCGCGGTTGCGCGTCAGCGGCGCCATGGCGATGCGGTTCGCAGCAGCGATGTCACCCAGGTGAGTGGGCGTGAACAGCAGGGCGTCAGCGGGATTCATTGGAGTTTCCACAGCAGGGGAGGGTGAGGTCGAGCATACGGTCGAACGCGTTGCAGCGATGGGAAGGTTCGTTGCAGCGCCGGGAAGTGGCGCGGCCGTAACACGGCGGGGCGTACCGTGGGCCGCGGGTGGACGCGTGTCCACATCGATTCCCGATAGATGGAGAACACAGATGATCGACTATCAGCTCGGCGGCAAGACGGCGATCGTGACCGGTGGCGTTTCCGGCATCGGCCTGGCCGTGGCCGAACTGCTGGCAGCGTCCGGTGCTGCGGTGTCAGTGTGGGACCTGAAGCAGGACGCGGTGGACGCCACCGTGGAAGCGCTGGCCCGGCGTGGCAGCCGCGCCATCGGCATCGCCCTGGATGTCACGGATGAGGCTGCCGTGGAGGCGGCGGTGCAGCGCACGGTGAAGGAGCTGGGCGGCGTGCACGTCGCGGTCAACAACGCCGGCATCAGCGGCCCGGCGGCGAGCAGCGGCGACTATCCCGTCGATGGCTGGAAGCGGGTGGTCGATGTGAATCTGACCAGTGTATTCCTGTGCCAGCGTGCGCAGATCCAGGCCATGCGCGCGGCCGGGAAGGGCGGGAGCATCATCAACATGGCCTCGATCCTGGGCCAGGTGGGCTATGCCGGTTCGACCGCGTACGTGGCAGCCAAGCATGGTGTGGTCGGCCTGACGCAGACCGCAGCGTGGGAGCATGCCGCCGATGGCATCCGTGTCAATGCGGTGGGGCCGGGCTTCATCGCCACGCCGCTGCTGGAGAAGATGGATCCGAAGGTGCGCGCCACGCTCGAAGACCGCCACGCCTTGAAGCGCCTGGGCAAGGCCGAGGAAGTGGCGGCGCTGGTGGCCTGGCTGGCCAGCGACGATGCCTCGTTCGCGACCGGCGCCTATTACGCGATCGATGGCGGTTATCTGGCGCAGTGATGCGGTGACCGCAGGGACGGTGGTGCCGGGCAGGGCCCGGCGCTACCGGGTGAACGGGCCGTGGTGCGTCCTTCACCGCGATCCGACGGCTGACGCGCAACGCTCCGGGAAACTCCCGGAGACGTCGATGGAACTCAACCAGGATGTATCGATCCTGCTGCGCGTGGCCGCCGCGATGCTGTTCGGTGGCGTGCTCGGTATCGAGCGCGAGATGGGCAAGCATGCGGCGGGCCTGCGCACGCACATGATGATTGCCGGCGCCGCAGCGCTCATCGTGGGCCTCGGCGATTCCGTGGCCGAGCATTTCCAGCAGGAGCGCTACCGCGACCTGCTGCAGGTCGACCCGGTGCGCCTGATCGAAGCGGTGGTGGCCTGCGTCGGCTTCGTTGCCGCAGGCACCATCCTGCGTGGCAGCCGCGAGGACCAGGTCAGCGGGCTGACCACGGCCAGTTCGCTGGTGATGGCCGCCGCCATCGGGATTGCGGTGGGCATCGGCAAGTACGTCATTGCCCTTGGCGTGAGCGTGCTGTGCCTGCTGGTGCTGGCGGTGATGCGACGGTTGGCGGACCGGCTCTAGCGGGGCAGCCCCTTCCAGCTTCTGTCATGCGGCGCTTTATTGGTAATACCAATATGCCCGGTAACTCTATGGTCTAATAGGCTCTTCGTCGAAATGGCGGTTCAATCCGCTTCAAGTGGTCCGATGAATCTGATTATTGGTAATACCAATAATCGTGACCACGGCGTCCCACCGCATGCGGTGGGGAAACATTCCGCCCCCGTCGAGAGCCTCCATGCAGCCCTGGCAACACCTGTACGACCCCGCCGGCAACCTGTGGTTGTCCAGCCTGATCGCGTTGCTGCCGATCGCGTTCTTCTTCGTTGCCCTGGCCGTGCTGCGCATGAAAGGCTGGCTGGCTGGCACGATCACCGTGGCCATCGCACTGGCCGTGGCCCTGCTGTTCTACCGCATGCCGCTGACCCAGGCGTTGGGCGCGGCCGGCTTCGGTTTCGTCTACGGGCTGTGGCCGATCGCCTGGATCATCATCGGCGCGGTGTTCCTGTACAAGGTCTCGGTCAAGACCGGGCAGTTCGACATCATCCGCGCTTCGATCCTGTCGGTGACCGAAGACCAGCGCCTGCAGATGCTGATGGTCGGCTTCGCCTTCGGTGCCTTCCTGGAAGGCGCGGCGGGGTTTGGCGCGCCGGTGGCGATCACCGCAGCGCTGCTGGTCGGGCTGGGCTTCAAGCCGCTGTATGCAGCGGGGCTGTGCCTGATCGTCAATACCGCGCCGGTGGCATTCGGTGCGATGGGCATTCCGATCATCGTGGCGGGACAGGTCACCGGGCTGGATGCCTTCGAGATCGGCCAGATGGCCGGTCGCCAGCTGCCGTTCCTGACCATCATCGTGCTGTTCTGGATCATGGCGATCATGGATGGCTGGCGTGGCGTCAGGGAAACCTGGCCGGCGGTGCTGGTGGCCGGCGGGTCGTTCGCCATTGCCCAGTACCTGACGTCCAACTTCATCGGGCCGGAGCTGCCGGACATCACCGCGTCGCTGGCGTCGCTGGTGTGCCTGACCCTGTTCCTGCGCCGCTGGAAGCCGGTACGGATCTTCCGCTTTGATACCGAAACCAGCGCCGAGGCGGCCGCCCAGGCGCTGGAAGCGCCGCGCTACAGCGTTGGCCAGATCGCCAAGGCGTGGTCGCCGTTCCTGATCCTTACCGCGATGGTCACGCTGTGGAGCATCAAGCCGTTCAAGTCGCTGTTCGCGGCGGGTGGCCCGCTGGAAAGCTGGGTGCTGAAGATCCCGGTGCCGGGCCTGGACCAGATGGTGCAGAAGATGCCACCGATCGTGCCTGCGCCGTTGAGCTACGAGGCGGTCTATAAATTCGACGCGTTCTCGGCCACCGGCACGGCGATCATCCTCGCCGCAGTGATTGCCATCATCGCCCTGCGCATGCCGGCCAAGGCAGCGCTGCAGACCTTCGGCGAGACCGTGCGCGAGCTGCGCACACCGATCTACTCGATCGGCATGGTGCTGGCCTTCGCCTTCATCGCCAACTATTCGGGCCTGTCGGCCACGCTGGCGCTGGCGCTGGCCCACACCGGCAAGGCATTCACCTTCTTCTCGCCGTTCCTGGGCTGGCTGGGCGTGTTCCTGACCGGCTCGGACACGTCCTCCAACGCGCTGTTCTCGGCCCTGCAGGCCACCACTGCGCAGCAGATCGGCGTGTCCGAGGTGCTGCTGGTGGCGGCCAACACCACCGGCGGCGTCACCGGCAAGATGATCTCGCCGCAGTCGATTGCCATCGCCTGCGCCGCGGTCGGCCTGGCCGGCAAGGAATCGGACCTGTTCCGCTTCACCGTAAAGCACAGCCTGATCTTCACCGTGATGGTCGGCCTGATCACCACCGCGCAGGCGTACTGGCTGACCTGCATGATTCCCTGAGCCATGCAGCCGACGACCTATCCGCGCAGCATGGGCCGCACCTGCCAGGCGCTTCGGGCCACAATGGCGCCATGAGCACGCAACGGATTTCAGACAAGGTGGCCGCGCAGCTGCGTGGTCTGGTGCAGGAGCGGCAACTGCAGCCGGGTGACCGACTTCCGGCCGAGCGCGCGCTGGCGGTGCAGCTGGGTGTCTCGCGTACGGCGCTGCGCGAGGCCATCGCGCAGTTGTCCAGCCAGGGCCTGCTGAGCGCACGCGTGGGCGGCGGCACCTACGTGGCAGAGCCGGCCACGCGCGCGCGGCAGGCGCTGGATGAACCCCTGGCTCCGTACCTGCCGTTGTTCCAGGGCGACCCGGAATACCGCTTCGACGTGCTGGAGATCCGTCACGCGCTGGAAGGCGCGACGGCCTGGCATGCAGCGCTGCGTGCCACCGATGAGGATCGGGCGCGCATCGCCCAGGCCTTCCAGACCATGATGGATGCACATGGCAAGGATGATCCTTCCGGCGAGGCGGAGGCCGATGCGGCCTTCCACCTGTCCATCGCCGAAGCGTCGCACAACCTGGTGCTGCTGCAGGTGATGCGTGGCCTGTTCGATCTGCTGCAGACCAACATCTCGCAGAGCCGCGAGAAACTCTATACCTCGGCGAGGACCTTCTCGCCGTTGTCCGACCAGCACCGCGAGATGATGGATGCGGTGCTGGCCGGCGATCCCGAACGCGCTCGCGCCGCTGCGCATGCCCACCTGGAGTTCGTGCACACCACGCTGCGCATACTCGACGACAACGAAGCCCGGCGCGCGCGGGCCTCGCGCCTGCCTTCCCCACACGGTTGACCCCATGATCATCTCCGCCTCCACCGATTACCGCGCCGCAGCCAAACGCCGGCTGCCGCCGTTTCTGTTCCACTACATCGATGGCGGCGCCTATGCCGAGCACACGCTGAAGCGCAACGTTTCGGATCTGTCCGACATCGCACTGCGCCAGCGCGTCCTGCGCAACATGTCCGATCTGAGCCTGGAGACCGAGCTGTTCGGCCAGACGCTGGCGATGCCGCTGGCACTGGCACCGGTCGGCCTCACCGGCATGTATGCACGCCGCGGTGAAGTGCAGGCGGCGCGGGCAGCTGACAGCCGCGGCATTCCGTTCACCCTGTCCACCGTGTCGGTGTGCCCGATCGAGGAAGTCGCCCCGGCGATCCAACGGCCGATGTGGTTCCAGCTGTACGTGCTGCGCGATCGCGGCTTCATGCGCAACGCCCTGGAGCGCGCCCAGGCGGCGGGCGTTACGACGCTTGTGTTCACCGTGGACATGCCGGTACCGGGTGCGCGCTATCGAGACGCGCACTCCGGCATGAGCGGTCCGAATGCTCCGCTGCGCCGCATCGGCCAGGCCATCACCCATCCGCGCTGGGCCTGGGACGTGGGTCTGTTCGGACGTCCGCACGATCTCGGCAACATCTCCACCTATCGCGGCAATCCCACCGGGCTGGAGGACTATATCGGCTGGCTGGGCAGCAACTTCGATCCATCCATTTCGTGGAAGGACCTGGAGTGGATCCGCGAGTTCTGGAAAGGACCGATGGTGATCAAGGGCATCCTCGACCCGGAAGACGCACGCGACGCGGTTGCATTCGGTGCCGATGGCATCGTGGTCTCCAATCACGGGGGACGCCAGCTCGATGGTGTGCTGTCCACCGCACGCGCGCTGCCGGCCATCGCTGACGCGGTACAGGGCGACCTGAAGATCCTCGCCGATTCCGGCATCCGCACCGGACTGGACGTGGTGCGCATGCTGGCGCTGGGCGCTGACACCGTGCTGCTGGGACGTGCCTTCGTCTATGCGCTCGCGGCGCAGGGTGAGGCCGGCGTGGCCAACCTGCTGGACCTGATCGCCAGGGAGATGCGCGTGGCGATGACGTTGACCGGCGCGCACCGCATTGCCGACATCGGCCGTGATTCACTGGTGCGCCTGCCATGACTGACCACGAGGCCATGCTGTCGCAGCTGCGTGCTGCTGTCGGCAGCCGCCATGTGCTGACCCGCGACAAGGCGACCCGCCGCTTCCGCCGGGGCTACCGCTTCGGCGACGGCGCCGTGCTGGCGGTGGTGCGCCCGGGCACGTTGCTGGAATTGTGGCGTGTGCTGCAGGCGGCGGTGCAGGGTGGGGCAGCGATCATCCTGCAGGCCGCCAATACCGGCCTGACCGGCGGCTCGACCCCGGATGGTAATGATTATGGGCGCCCGGTCGTGCTGGTCAGCACCCTGCGCCTGACCGGCATCCAGTTGTTGAACGAAGGCCGCCAGGTGGTGTGTCTGCCGGGCGCCACCCTGGACCGGCTGGAGCAGACGCTGGCGCCGCTGGGGCGCGAGCCGCATTCGGTGATCGGCTCGTCCTGCATCGGCGCCTCGGTGCTGGGCGGCATCTGCAACAACTCCGGCGGTGCGCTGGTGCGGCGTGGCCCCGCCTATACCGAGCTGGCGCTATATGCGCAGGTTGATGCGCAGGGCCGGTTGCAGCTGGTCAACCACCTGGGCATCGCGCTGGGCGATACGCCCGAGCAGATCCTGCAGCGCTTGCAGGCCGGTGACTACGATGCCGCCGATGTCAGCGACGGCGACGGCCGTTCCGCGTCCGACCCGCGCTACGCCGACGAGGTGCGCAGGGTCGATGCCGATACACCGGCGCGCTTCAATGCCGATCCCAGTCGTCACTACGAAGCGGCGGGTTCAGCCGGCAAACTGGCGGTGTTCGCGGTGCGCCTGGATACGTTTGAGAAGGAGCCCGCCGAGGTCTTCTACATCGGCAGCAACCGTACCGGGAGTTTCACCGCCATCCGCCGCCAACTGCTGACCGGCTTCGATCGGCTGCCGATCGCCGGTGAGTACATCCACCGAGACGCCTACGATATCGGCGAGCGCTATGGAAAGGACACATTCCTGCTGATCGACCGGCTCGGGACCGCACGGGTGCCCGCGGCATTCGCACTGAAGAGCAGGGTTGACGGCTGGTTCGAGCGGCTGGGCCTGCGCGGCGTGACCGACCGGGTAATGCAGGTGCTGACCGGCCTGTTGCCCTCGCACCTGCCCCAGCGCATGGGCGAGTTCCGGCAGCGCTACGAGCATCATCTGCTGCTGAAGGTCTCCGCACAGGATGCAGCGGAGACCGAGGCCTGGTTGCAGCAATTCTTCGCCGAGCACGAAGGCGGCTATTTCCACTGCACGGCCGAAGAAGGGCGCAAGGCCTTCCTGCATCGTTTTGCCGTGGCCGGTGCTGCCGTGCGCTATCGCGAGGTGCATCGCCAACAGGTGCAGGACATCGTCGCGCTCGACATCGCATTGCGTCGCGACGACGCAGACTGGTTCGAGCAGCTGCCCGCCGCCATCGAAAGTCGCCTGCTGCACAAACTGTACTACGGCCACTTCCTGTGCCACGTGTTCCACCAGGACTACATTGCACGCAAGGGCGAAGATCCGATGGCGATCGAGCACGCGATGTGGGCACTGCTCGACCGGCGCGGGGCCGAGTATCCGGCCGAGCACAACGTCGGTCACCTGTACCCGGCCAAGCCGGCGCTGGCTGGGTTCTACCGACAGTTGGACCCGAGCAACACCTTCAACCCGGGCATCGGGCAGACTTCGAAGGCCAAGGGCTGGGGTGGCTGCGACTGCGGATGATGTAGACCCGAGCCCGTGCTCGGCTGCTCTTCCCGGCAGGGAGCAGTCGAGCATGGCTCGACTCTACAAGGGCAACGGTTACCATCGGAATCCCAACCGCAGGAGCCGCCCATGCCCCCCCTCGTTGCCCGCACGTCCGTGTGCGCTGCACTACTGGCCGCTCCGCTGCTGGTGTTGGCGCAGGGCTCGATCCTGCCACAGCAGCGCGATGCCGCCGGCAATGTGATGGAGCCGCTGGGGCAGGTGCTGATCACCCAGGAGGCAGGCCCGGCAGGACTTTATGAGTGCACCCGGGACGGCAACTGGTGCGTACGCGTGCAACCGGTGGCCGAAGAGGGGAAGCGGCCCACCGTGCTGGAAGTGCTTGAGAAGGTGCCGGGCCAGGGCAAGCCGCACAGCTACCACGTCCGCATTGACGTGCCGCAGGAAAGCGAACTGAAGCTGTGGCCGTGGATCGTACGCCTGGCACCCGGTGTCGGCGCGGATGAGGACGTGATTGACCCGCAGCCGCGTGCCCGCCAGAACGTACTGGTAGGCGCCACGGTCACCTTCAGCATGATGTACTCCGGCGGTGGTGCAGACGCATCGACGCTGCAGCTGGCACGCGTGCGCCACCTGCAGGATGGCATCCAGGTGGACGATGATGTGCTGACCGTGCCGTGGGTGGGCAACGCGATGATCCGTGCCTGCTTCAGCGAGCAGGACATCAGGCAGCGTGCCGGTGCCTGCCACGATGAGTATGGCTTCTCGGCAAAGCTGGGGCTGGATCCGGCCGTGCAGGGCATGCCGGTGCTTCGTTACCAGACGGTGGCGACCCGCTTCCCCGCAGGTGCATCGCGTTTCGAGGATTCGCTGGCGAAGGGGCCGTTGAAGACGAAGGACCTGCGCACCGAGCAGGACCCGGCGTGCAGCTATTCGCGTCTTTTCCGTTTCAGTGAGGGCCGTTTTCACCCCGACCAGCCACTGCCGGATTGTGCCGGTTATACCGAGCCCTGAGCCCTGTCACGCTGGCCATGCCCGACGCGCGTTCTGTGTAGAGCCGAGCCCCCGCGCGGGGGGGGGGGGGTGGGCCCCGGGCGGGGGCGCGGGTGTACAGGAGCCCCCGCGGGGGGTGAGACCAGCG